>CAYUAG010000020.1:37275-44680 GCA_964442615.1 uncultured bacterium | reverse complement strand
GTATTATTTGTATATTAAGTTAAAACGATACTTAAATTTAAAAAGAGGTATTGATTATGGCAAAAATGGCAATTACAGTAAATGGAACAGAAGCAAAGAATGTATATCCACCATTTATTTTAGGTTCTTCTGCTGCTGCAAGTGGAGATGAGGTCATTATTTTCTTTTGTCCTGGTGGTGCTCCGGCAATGAAAAAAGGAAAACTTAAAGAGTTAAATGATGAAGTAACGGCCCTTCCTGACCTAGAAGAAATGTATAAAGGACTTCTTAGCTTAGGTGGTAGGTTACTCGTATGTGAATTAGCATTTGATGTTCACGATTTTACAAAAAACGATTTAATTGAAGGTACAGAGGTCGTAGGTGCGACTACTTTTATCAATGAAGCAAAAGATGCAACCTTAACCTTTTCTTTTTAGTAGAATTTATTACATTATAAAAAATGGGAGGATTAAAATGGCAGTACAAAAATTAGACACATTAGGATTAAAATGTCCCCAACCAATTTTAAAAGTAGCAACAATGCTTCCTCAATTAAATGCGGGCGACACCTTAGAAGTTGAAGCGGATTGTGAGTCTTTCCCGAATGATATAAAAGCTTGGTGTCAAAAGACTGGAAAAACATTACTTATATGTACTACCGATGCGGATGGAAAACATAAAGCACAGATTCAGATTTAACTTTTACATTAAAGTTATCTTGTTATTAATGATTTGAAAATAAAAATAATAAGCAAGAAGTAATATTATTAAAGCCACAGGCGAAAGAATAAAGTAAAAATTGATAGCTATTAATTTCTGTATGAAATCAATAGTTACTTTGATAATTATGGATTTAAAATTTCATTTGAGAAGGATTTTTTTTTAAGCCAAGAAAATATCTAAATATAGTATTAAAATATTTGTAAAATGGGATAAAAAATGGAATCGAAAGAAAAAGAACGTTTTACTCCAAAAATAGTAGGATATCTCTGTAATTGGTGTACCTATGCAGCTGCTGATTTAGCGGGTTCTTCTAAATTAGAGATAGCCCCAAATCTAACTGTTATTCGGGTAATGTGTTCCAGTAGGATTGATTTTAATTTAGTATTGACAACATTTTTTAATGGAGCTGACGGTATTTTAATTGGTGGTTGTCATCCAGGTGATTGTCATTACGATAAAGGAAATTATTATACTCGTAGGAGATATGCATTGCTTAAAAGTGTTTTAGAAACTCTAAAAATTGATTCTGAAAGGCTTCAGTTATCCTGGATATCAGCATCTGAAGGTAATCGTTATGCTAAAGTAGTCAATAGTTTTACTGATAAAATTAAAAAATTAGGTCCAAATCCTTTAAATGGTAATCCCTATTATTAAAAAGGGGAGATTTTGAAATGAATGGTTCAGATAATATTCTTGTTATTGGAGCTGGTATAGCTGGAATGGAAGCGAGTCTCATGCTTGCTAAGACTGGTAAAAAAGTAGTGCTGGTGGAAAAGCTTCCAATAATAGGGGGAAATACAATAAAAAATGAAGAAAGTTTTCCCAATTTAGAATGCTCAACCTGTATGGTTGCACCTGTACAACAGGATGTCTTACAAAATGAAAATATTGATGTAATGACTTTAAGTGATGTGAAAAAAGTTGAAGGGCAGGTTGGAGATTTTACTGTAAAGATTAATAAAAGAGCACGATATGTTAGCCATACTGCTTGTATTGGATGCGGAGCCTGTTATGAGCCCTGTCCAGTTACCTTAAAAAATGAATGGGAAGAGAATCTTTCTGAAAAAAAGGCAATTTATGTTCCCTGTGATGGTTCACTACCTAATGTTCCTACTATAGATCCAATACATTGTCTTCAAGTTAGTGGGAAAAAAAGTTGTAATGCTTGTGCTGAAGCATGTATGTTTGAAGCTATAGATTTTTCTGAAAAGGATGAAGAAGTAGAAGTCAAGGTAGGAGCAATTATTGTAGCAACAGGTTTTGACTTGTTTGATGCTAAGAAAATTTCAAATTTTGGATATGGTAAGTTCCCGAACGTATACACTGCAATGGAATTTGAGAGACTCTATGCTTCTAATGGGCCAACCTCAGGTGAACTAATACTTCGAAAAGGGAAAAAATCCCCTGAATCAGTAGCAATTATACATTGTATTGGAAGAAAAGAACAAGGATATTGTTCTGGGGTTTGTTGTATGTATTCATTTAAATATGCTCATTTCATAAAAGATAAATTACCAGATGCAACCGTGTATAACATCTATTCTGATATTTGTGTACCTGATAAAACCTATCAGAAATTTTATAATAAAATAAAGGATAAAGATAGTACATTTATTTTTCAATCCTCACCTGAAGAGATGAAAATATCTGGAAATAACGGAAAACTGCATTTAAGCTTAACCAAAAGTTTAGAAAAATCCCTGGATGTAGATATGGTAATCCTTGCTTGTGCAGTGGTCCCCTCTAAAGCATCAGATGAACTTGCGAAAATATTAGGAATAGAACTTGACAGCAAAGGTTTTTTTCAAATCCAGAAAGGTAATATTGATACTGTACAAACATCCAATGAGGGAATATTCACCATTGGTTGTGCGGAAGGTCCAAAGGATATTCAAAATTCTGTCATTCAGGCAGAATCTGCAGTAGGAGAAGTAATTACATTGTTGGGATAAATGAAAGGTAAATAAAATGAGTTCGAAAATAGGTGTTTATATTTGTGAATGCGGTCCAAACATTGCAGATAATATTGATATTGATGAAGTAATGAAAAAGATATCTACCTCAGAGCACTATAAAGATAAAGAATTAATTATCAAGCGGTACAAGCTGTTATGTTCTAATGAAGGTAAAGATTATTTGGAAAATGAGATTAAAGAAAATGAATTAACCCACCTGGTAATTGCTGCCTGTTCTCCCAGGGATCATGATACAACTTTTATTAATGTGTGTAAAAAGACCCAATTAAATCCTTATTTGTATAAAATGGTAAATATTCGTGAACAATGTGCCTGGATCATACCGAACAAACAAGAAGCAACTGAGAAAGCAATTCGTTATATTCGATCAGCAATCAATAGAGTTTTATATCAATCTGAACTAATGGAAAAGAAGTTGGATAGTAATCCAAACGTTCTTGTAATAGGGGGTGGAATTTCAGGCATGGAGGCAGCTCTTTCGCTTGCCAGTGAAAAAAGGAAAGTGTTTTTAATAGAGAGAGATTCACAGCTGGGAGGTAAAACTCTTTTCTTTAAAAGATTACTTCCTCGTCAGGAAAGTAATACAGATATTATTGAACAGAAAATAGCTGCAGTTAAGGAAAATGAAAATATTGAAGTTTTTACTGAATCGAAATTAGATAATGTAGTTGGATTTTTTGGCAATTTTGAAGTTACTATAAAAAATAATAATACTGAAAATGATTTTGTGGTTGGTGCTATAGTAGTAGCCACAGGATTTACATTATTGTCAGCCGATACACTTAAACAGTTTAACTATTCTAAGGAAGATAATGTTTATACTGCTTTGGAAATTGAAAATATGATGAAAAAAAATGGTAAGATTTCCCTTAAATCAGGGAAAGAACCAAAATCAGTTGGACTAATTCATTGTGTGGGTAGAGAGGAGAGAGGTTATTGTTCTCAGATATGTTGTAATTATATGCTCAAGATTATTTCCTATTTAAAAGAACAGTCAAATAGTATTACAATTAAAGATTTTTATAAAGATTTATGTCTTCCTCATAAGGAAGATCAGCATTTTTTTGAAGAAATCAAAAATAAGGATGTTGATTTCATAAGAATTAATGATATTAAAATCAAAGGAACTCATATAAAATATAATGAAATCAGTGGTAGTAAAAACGAGTCTGATGTGGATATGGTTATAATAGCTCCTGCTATGGTACCTGCAAAAGGGACTGAAGAGTTAGCAGAGCTTTTGAATATTCCTTTAAATGAAACAATGTTTTTTCAAGAAGCGCATCAACAGCTCAATCCTGTGAGTACTTCTATAGAAGGAATTTTTATTACAGGAGGATGTCATGGTCCTAAGGGAATATCAGAATCAATATTACAGTCTAAGGCAGTAAGTGGAAAAATATTAACTCAGTTGATTCCTGGTGAAAAGATTGTACCTGAAGTTAAAGTTTCTGAAATTATAGAAGATTTTTGTATGGGATGCCAGACATGCATGGATGTTTGTTGTTATGGGGCTGTTACTTTTAACCAAAATAAAGGAGTTTGTGTAGTAAATGAGGCTATTTGCAGAGGATGTGGTAATTGTGTTGGTAGTTGCCCTTCTGGTGCTATTAGAGCTAAACATTTTACTACTAAGCAAATTTATCAAGAAGTGAAAGAAGCAATTCGGTAAGATCAAAGATTAGATAAGGATAAGAAACCACGAGAAATACAAAGAACATGAAGACAGAGTAATACTTATTATGAAATTTTATAGTAAGCAGATATAATCATTATTTATTCTATAGATGTTTATGTTTCCAGTGGTCACTGAATAGATTTAATACATTTTATAACAAATATTTAATGATTGGAACAGGAAAATTTGATTTACAATAGACATTTTTTTTCACTTCATGATCAGATAGATTATGTCAAAACTCAGCTTGATAAAAGGAGATGTTGATGAAAAAATCCCAGACTAAAGGAGCAAAAATTTCTTTAAATAAAGGATTAAGAGAAACTATGTTGTCTGTCCTGAAAAATATGTTACAGAATGAATGCTTTGATGCAATTTTGATTCCTATGAGAGTGCCTGCAAAGGATTCTTATGCATGGATTTTAGTAAAGAATAAAGAATTACTTGATGATGCAAATCCAATTGCACCCATCATGCCTGTTCAAGGTGCAAAAGCCTTAAGTAGCTTTTCAAGAAAAGGAGAACAAAACCTTAAAATTGCTGCTTTAATGAAACCATGTGAGATCCGTGCAGCTATAGAGCTTTCAAAATTGAATCAAGTAAATCTAGAAAATGTTACTTTAATCAGTTATGATTGTCCAGGTGCTTTACCTATGTCAAATTATCTTGATGATCCAGAAAAGGCAGAAAAACAATTTAATGGTTTACTAAGTAAACTGGATTTTGAGAAAAACTCAGTAAAACCTGTTTGTCAGATTTGTAACGAATTTTCATTGTTACCGGTTTGTGATTTACATTTTAGTTTTTTAGGTAGTGGACCGAATAGCATAATTTTAATTCCTAATAGTATAAGAGGAAAAGAGATTTTAGAAAAGATGAGTATGAAATTTTCTGAAGATATTTCAGAATGGGCTCAACTTATTAATGAACAAAAAAAGAAAAGAGAGACAAAGAAAAAAGAGCGGTTTAAGCAAATAAAAAATATGGTTGAAGGATTTGATAGTTTGATGGATACATTCTCAAATTGTATTGGGTGTCACAATTGCCGCAGTGCATGTCCTATTTGTTATTGTCGTCAATGTTATTTTGATTCTGAATCAGCAAAATCTGAAACTGATTTAGTTTTATTAAAGGCAAAAAATAGAAGAAGTATTTCATTTCCTGCAGATAGAATAATGTTTCAGGTTGGACGAATGTCTCATATGAGCCTCTCCTGTGTATCCTGTGGTTTGTGTACAGATGCTTGCCCGGTATCAATTCCAGTAGCAGAGCTATTCAGTTACGTAGCAAATAGCACCCAAGAGCAATTTGGATACAAGAGTGGAGAGGATAAAGGAGAACCAATTCCTTTGAAAACCTTTAAATTAGAAGAGGTTGGAGGAATAAAAGAGCTTGTAGAAGATGCAGAAGGATAGGAGATATTTGCCATGGATCAGGTTTTAACCATAGATAAGAGTACAGAAGCAGGTTTAATAGAATTATTAAAATTCCTGTTACAAAATGATAAAGTGAGTGGTGTGTTTACTTTAAGAAAAACAAAAAAACAGGGTAAGTTTGATTATGCTTTAATTACAGATCCTACGCTATTGAAGGATGCTATACCACTTCATCCCTTAATGCCGGTAAATGCAGGAAAAATACTATCAAATTTTTCCTTAATGGAAAAACCAATAGTTGCAGTAATAAAACCCTGCGAATTACGTTCTTTTATTGAACTGGTTAAGCGTTCACAGGGAAGATTAGATAATTTTCTTTTGATTTCATACACATGTGGGGGAGCTTTCACATTTAATACAATAGTTGAGAATAAAACAGATACATTACTTCCTGATTACTGGAAAGCTGTAAAAAGTGGTAATGATTTTAAGGATATCAGATCAATATGTAAAGCATGTGAATGTTTTATTCCCATGACAGCTGATATAACTGTTTCAGTGATGGGTGAAAAAGATTTAAACAGCACCTGCAGGATATTTTTACATTCAGATAAATCAAAATCTATGATAAAAGGATTTGAAGCAGAAATATTGGAAGAGGATCTGAATCACTCACAGTTTGATTCAATTGTTAAGAATAAGAAAGAACAAAAGGAAAAGCTTTTTAACGAGATTAACATTCAGGATACCGGTTTGGATGGAATGATAGATGTATTTGGTAAATGTATAGGGTGTCATGCTTGTAGCCGAGTATGTCCGATATGTTATTGCGTACTTTGTGATTTTGAATCTTCTACCTATGATTATGACAGCACAATAATGATAAATGAACTTTTCCGAAAGGGAGGTTTAAGGCTTCCTACTGATACAATATTGTATCAAATTGGAAGATTGACCCATATGAGTTTTTCATGTATAGGATGTGGACAGTGTACAGAGGTATGTCCAGCTAATATCCCGGTTTCAGTAATATTTAGAAAAAGTGGAGAAAAAGTAGCTGCGATATTTGATTACATCCCAGGTAGAGATGTGGATGAACAAGTACCTGTTACTGTATTTAAAGAAAATGAATTTACTGATGTGGGTGAAGATTAGTATCTTTTAAAATTTTGTAATAAATGTAAAAACGGGAGATAGATAATAATGACAACAGAATTTTCACCAAAAATTGTAAGCTTCTTATGTAAGTGGTGTACATATTCAGGAGCAGATTTAGCAGGAACTAGCCGTATGAAATATCCACCTACTATTTTACCAATAAGAGTTATGTGTTCCAGCAGAGTCAATCCAGTTTTTCTGATCAAATCATTTTTTAATGGTGCAGATGGTGTATTAATAGGAGGTTGTCATCCAGGCGACTGTCACTATCAGTCGGGAAATTATCATACCAGACGGAGATTTATTATTCTAAGCAAAATTTTTGAATCACTTGGATTAGAGTCAGAAAGACTTAGACTTGCCTGGATTTCTGCTGCAGAGGGAGTAAGGTTTGTTAAAGTAAGTACAGAATTTACAGAAAAAATTAAAAGCATGGGAGAAAATCAAGCTAAGAAGAAAATATTTATTTAAATAAACATTACAATTCATGATAAGATAAGAATTAACAGCCTAAT
>CAYUAG010000020.1:0-37265 GCA_964442615.1 uncultured bacterium | reverse complement strand
ATTTTAAATTATATTTTCTCATTTTTAAGCCTTTTTTAGTTTGCATAAATTGCTAATTTTTTGTATAATTATAAATTATTAGAATAAAAAAGGGAGGATAATTATGAGTAAAAAGATAGGTTTTTTATTAAGTGGATGTGGAGTTTTTGATGGTTCTGAAATACATGAAGCAACTCTCACTTTGTATTTTTTGAATAAAAAAAAGGTTGATATAATTCCCATAGCTCCAGATAAAGATCAATTTCATGTAATCAATCACAATACAAATGATGAAATGAAAGAAAAAAGAAATATCCTGGTAGAATCAGCCAGAATATCAAGGGGAAATGTGAAAAAACTATCTTCAATATCTGTAAATGATATCGATGGTCTGATTATTCCAGGTGGTTTTGGGGCTGCAAAGAATTTAATTGATTATGCTATTAAAGGACGAGATTGTAAAATTAATCTTAATGTTAAAAATCTCATTACTAAATGTGTACACTCAAGTAAACCCTTGGGAGCAATGTGCATAGCACCAGTAGTTGTAGCCGTTGCTTTAAAGGATACTGATATTCATCCAGTTTTAACTGTAGGTACTGATGATAATACAGCTTCAGATATTGAATTTTTCAATGCAAAACATAAAAAATGTAGAGTTGATCAAATAGCAGTTGATAATGCACACCGTATTGTAAGCACACCAGCCTATATGATTGGTCCCGGAATAGCTGATATTGGCAAGGGTATTGAAAAATTAGTAAAAAAAGTTGTAGAGTGGTTATAAATATTTGACAACAGGCTACAATAGTAAGGAGTTTAAATGAGCAGAGAATTAAGACGCTATGAGGTTGATGAACAAAAACTAAAGTACTTTCCGGTTTCTAAGAGAGGATTAGATATTATCAGAGATCCACTATTAAATAAAGGTACATCATTTTCAAATTCTGAGAGAGAAGAGTTAGGATTATTTGGTTTGGTCCCTCCTCACCAATCTACAATAAAAGAACAATTAAAAAGAGCAAAGGAAAATTTCAACCGTAAAAATACTGACCTTGGAAAATATATATTTTTGGAAGCACTCCATGACCGAAATGAAACTCTTTATTATCGACTGATTTTAGAAAATATAGAGGAAATGACCCCAATTATTTATACACCTACTGTAGGGGAAGCTTGTCAGAGATATGGACATATTTACAGAAGAGCCCGGGGTATGTATATTTCATCAAATGCAAAAGGTGATATTAAAAAGAGAATAAATAATTGGCCTGAGGATAAGATTGACATCATAGTAGTTACTGATGGAAGCAGAATATTAGGTCTTGGTGATCTTGGTGCAAGTGGTATAGGAATACCCATAGGAAAACTCGCACTCTATGTTGCTTGTGCAGGCTTGTATCCATCTAAAACGCTGCCCATTCTTATTGATGTTGGAACCAATAATGAAAAATTATTACATGATCCTTTATATTTAGGGGAGAAACATCCTCGTTTAACTGGTAATGATTTTCTTGAGGTTATGGATGAATTTATTTCAGCTGTTCATGAAAGATGGCCCAGGACATTGGTCCAGTTTGAAGATTTTACCAATGATAATGCCTTTAAGCTGCTCAATTATTATAGGAAAAAGCTTTTATGTTTTAATGATGATATACAGGGAACAGGTGGAGTAGCACTTGCTGGTTTATTAGCAACCTTAAGGATTACTGAAGAAAAACTTAGTGATCAGAGAATTGTTTTTTATGGAGCTGGCTCTGCTTCCATAGGCATAGCTCATCTTATTGTTTCTGGTATGATGGAAGAAGGATTGAGCAAAGAGGAAGCCAGAAAAAAATTTTGGTTGTTGGATAGTAAGGGATTAGTTACAGTAAAACGAAAAGGTACACTTGCTGAGCATAAGGTTCCTTTTGCGAGAAAAGATATGTCATCTAAGGATTTGTTAAGTGTAGTAAAAACTGTGAGACCTACTGTTTTAATAGGTGTTAGCACTCAAACCGGAGCATTTAACCAAGAGGTGGTACGTGAGATGAATAAACATGTCGACAGACCCATAATATTTGCTTTATCAAATCCTACTTCCAAGAGTGAATGTACTCCAGAACAAGCTTATAAGTGGACTGATGGAAGGGCAATTTATGCCAGTGGAAGTCCTTTTGATCCTATAAAATATAAGGAGAAAATATATGATACAGGTCAGGGAAATAATATGTATATTTTTCCTGGAGTAGGGTTAGGAGCAATTGTATGTGAAGCTACCAGAATAACTAATTCCATGTTTTATACAGCTGCAAAAACATTAGCAGAAATGGTAGAAAAGAAATCATTAAATAAGGGAAAGGTGTATCCTGAATTAAATAACATTCGGGAAATCTCGGTAAATATTGCTGTTTCGGTCTGTAAAGTTGCATATTCTAAAGGAATAGCCTGGGCAAAAGAGCCGGAAAATATTTTAGAAAATGTAAAAAGTAAAATGTATGATCCCGAATATATTCCTTATAAAGGGATATAAAATCATCATTAAATTAACTATAAACAGAAGAATTAATATTATTATTTCATAGTTAATAGTAAAGTATATATTCAAATTTTTTTTACATTATCAAATAAATCCTTATAAAATTTCACGACAGCAAAGGAGTAATCCATGAGAGAAGTAAATGTTTCGAATATTACAGAGGCGGTAAAAAATCTCTGTATTGATGCAAATTATTATCTGGGAGAAGATGTTGTAAAATCTTTAAAAAAAAATGAAGAAAAAGAAGAGTCTCCCACTGGAAAGGAAATATTAGGGAAAATAATTGAAAATATAAAAATTGCTAAGAATGATAAAGTACCTTTATGTCAAGATACAGGGTATGCAGTATTCTTTATTGAATTAGGACAAGATGTTCACCTGATAGGTGGAGATTTCGTTAAAGCTGTGAATGAAGGAGTTAGACAAGGGTATAAAGAAGGGTATCTACGCAAGTCTGTTGTTGCAGATCCACTGAAGAGAAATAATACTGGTGATAATACACCTGCAATAATTCATACTGACATTGTACCTGGGGAAAAGATCAAGATAGCATTTGCTCCCAAAGGTGGTGGTAGTGAGAATATGAGTGAAGTAAGGATGATGGCTCCTGCTGTTGGAATTGAAGGGATTAAAGAATTTGTTGTAGAAAGAGTTAGAAAATCGGGAGCTAATCCATGTCCTCCTGTTATTGTCGGAATTGGTATTGGAGGAACATTTGATAAATGTGCAGAAATTGCCAAACGATCTTTATTAAGGCCTATTGGTTCTAAAAATCCCAATAAGGTTTATGCTGATCTTGAGGATGAACTTTTAAAAACAATTAATAAACTAGGAATAGGCCCCCAGGGATTTGGGGGAAGAACTACTGCCCTGGCAGTACATATTGAAGTACATCCCTGTCACATTGCCAGTTTTCCTGTTGCAGTAAACATGCAGTGCCATGTTGCCCGTCATAAAGAAGTGATTATATAATTTCTATCAAATCAATTGATTGTTAAAAGAGGAGTAAAATATGTCATCAACAATAAAAATTACAACACCTTTGACTGATGAAATAATCGAAAAGCTAAAAATTGGAGATTCTGTTTTTATCAGTGGTGTAATGTATACAGGAAGAGATTCTGCTCATAAAAGATTGATAGAAGCTTTAGATAAAGGTGAGGATTTACCTGTTGATTTAAAAAATCAAATTATTTATTATGCAGGTCCAGCACCAGCAAAACCAGGTAATCCCATAGGATCAATTGGACCAACAACCAGTTATAGAATGGACCCTTTCACCCCTCGACTTATTGAGTATGGGCTTAAAGGAATGATAGGAAAAGGGAACCGAAGTAAAGAGGTAATAGAAGCTCAGAAAAAATTTAAAGCTGTCTATTTTGGTGCAATTGGAGGAGCTGCAGCTCTGATGGCCAAGGCAGTAAAAAAGGCGGAATTTGTAGCCTATGAAGATTTAGGTCCGGAAGCTATTCGTCGTCTTGAAGTTATTGATTTTCCAGTTGTTGTAGTTAATGATATTTATGGTGGTGATCTTTATAAAGTTGGAATGGAAAAGTACAAAAAAGTATAATGATTTCTCAATTACATACTAAAAGCAGAAAAGGTAAAACCTTAATTATCGGACTTGGGAATACAATTCTCTCTGATGATGGAGTAGGAATATATATAGCAAGGGAACTTGGAAAAAAAATAGATAATCCCTATATTATTATTGAAGAAGCAAGTATAGGCGGACTTGAATTGTTAGATATCATGACTGATTATAAAAAGGTAATAATAATTGATTCAATTATTTTAAAAAATAAACCAATTGGTACCTTAGTTGAGCTAAGTTTGAAAGATATTAAAGGTGGTTCTTCCTGGACAAGACATCAAGTATCATTAAATGAAGCTATTGAGCTTGCAAAAAAAATTAATATGAATATAACCAGTGATATTGTAATTTATGGAGTTGTTGTTAAAGATATTTCTACTTTTAAGGAAGAATGTACACCAGAAGTAAAAGCATCTCTACCATTGATAGTTGAATCAATTAAGCATAGTATACTTTCAAAATTATAAATGAAATTATTTATAAAAAGGTATAAAATTGAAATTAAAAAAAATTTTAGAGCTTATTCAGGGACAACAGTTAACAGAATGTTTTGATTGTGATAAAGAAATTAAAATGATTAAAGCATCTGACTTGATGAGTGATGTCCTTACTTCTTGTAAATCAGGATCTTTACTTATCACTGGACTGGTTAATGCGCAAAGTGTTCGAACTGCAGAGATTGTTGAATCAGCTGCAATAGTTTATGTTAGAGGGAAAAAACCTACGGAAGAGACGATTAAACGTGCAGATAATAGAAATATTTCTTTGCTATGTACTGAATTTTCAATGTTTAAAGTATGTGGTATTCTTCACTCAAATGGATTAAAGGAATAATTAAATCTATGACTAAAGAAGTAATTTTTCATAAAGAATTTTCGATAAAAAGTAGAGATTTTGTACATGCTGGTGATGCTTCCTTAGATGTAAAAAATACTTTAAAGGATATTGGATTCAATTCTGAAGCCATAAGACGAGTAGCAATAGCTTCTTATGAAGCTGAACTTAATACTGTAATGTATGGAATGAATGGAAAGATGAGTTTTACCTTAAAACCTAATGGTGTTTATCTTGTTTTTAATGATAAGGGACCAGGGATCCCTGATATTGATCTCGCTATGAAAGAAGGATATTCAACAGCTACTGAAGAGTTGCGAGAAATGGGTTTTGGTGCAGGTATGGGGTTGCCTAATATTAAAAAAAATTCTGATGAGTTTAAAATTATCTCTGAAGTTGGAAAAGGTACAAAATTAGAGATAATTATAAAAAATAAATAATTTATGGGATAAAATGAGTAAAAGTTACCATTCTATTCAGATCAATAAGGAAAAGTGTATTGGCTGCGTTTTATGCATGAAAGCCTGCCCTACTAAGGCGATTCGTATCCATGATGGTAAAGCGGTTATTATAGAAGAGTTATGTGTTGATTGTGGTGAATGTTATCGTGTATGCCCTTATGAAGCAGTTACCCCACTTACAACCTCATATGCCGATTTAAAAAAATTTAAATATAAAGTTGCTTTACCTTCACCATCATTATATACTCAATTTGGATGGGAGGTTATGCCTAATCAGATCCTTTTAGCATTAAACAAGATAGGCTTTGACTTTGTATATGATGAAGCCTGGATGTGTGAGATGGTTAGTGCTGCCATAGAAGAATATATTAGGGAAAATCCCACCCCGAAACCTAAAATTTCTACTGTTTGTCCATCGGCAGTTCGTCTGATAACCTATCTTTATCCAGATTTAGTGAAACACATCATACCTATTGATGTTCCAAGAGAGATTGCAGCAAGATACTTACGTGAGAAAATAACAAGGGAATTAAACATAAAAAAAGAAGAGATTGGAATTGTTCATATTACTTCATGTCCAGCCAAGATGGTATCCATAAATAGTCCCATTGGTCTTTCTCATTCTCAGTTGGATGGTGCTATATCAGTTAAAGATATATACAGCAAAATATTAGAGGCATTAAAAGATTTAGATGAAGAAGTTATATTACACCAATCCAGTGGAGTAGGTCTTGGATGGGCAATTTCAGGTGGGGAGATAAATGGAATTAATCTTGATAATTGTCTGGCTGTATCAGGAGTGTCGGATGTTATTGAAATACTTGATGATGTTGAAGCGGGAAAACTGCAGGAGGTGGAGTATCTGGAATGTTTGGTTTGCCCTGCTGGTTGTGTAGGCGGCCCCCAGAATATCATAAACCGTCATCTGGCAAAGAAAAAAGCTGAAAATTTAATTGAGATGTATGGGAAAAAAAGCAGGGTAAGCAGGAAAATGGTAAAACGTCGTTATGAAGATGGTTTTTTTCTACTGGAAAAGCAAATTAAACCTCATCCATTACCACCGCTTGATGAAGACCCGGTAAAGGCAATCAATAAGTGTAAGGAAATTGAAAGAATTGTTAAAATGCTTGGAGGAAAAGAATGTGGAGCCTGTGGTTCTCCAGACTGCAAAACCTTTGCAAAAGACATTGTTCAAAGTAAAGCGGATATAAATGATTGTGTTTTTTTAAAAAGAAACTATCATAATAGTGTCAATATTTGATTAATTATGGAGATTTATGAATTGAAACTTAAAGAAATTGTAAGATTATTAAATCTCGAAGTAGTCGTAAAGGGAAAGGGCTTGGAAGAAGAGGTCAGAGGAGGGTATGTTAGTGATATGTTAAGTGATGTTATGGCAAATAGTCAAGCCGGGAATATTTGGATAACATTGCAAGTTCATGAGAATATTGTAGCAATTGCGACTTTAAAAGAATTGGCAGGTATAGTAGTAATTGGAGATAGAAAGCCTTCTGAAATGACCATAAAAAAGGCAGAAAATGAGAATGTTACTATTCTGAATACCAGTTTATCTGCTTTTGAATTAAGCGGGAAGCTTTATAAATTAGGTATTCATGGCAGCTGATGAGTGTGAAGAGGTTTTGTATAGATCTTCATATTCATACCTGTCTTTCTCCTTGTGGAGAACTTGAGATGACTCCTGATTCTGTTGTTAAAAAATGTATTGAAAAGAAAATAGATGTTATTGCTGTTTGTGATCATAATAGTGCAGAAAATGTAAAATGGATACAGAAAGCTGCACTAAATTCAGAGCTGATAGTACTTCCGGGAATGGAGATAACTACTTCTGAAGAAGTACATATATTAGCTCTTTTTGATAGTATTGATAAGGTGATGAATTTACAAGATTACATATATTCAAATTTATTACCCGGGGAAAATGATAATGACCTCTTTGGGATGCAGGTTGTTGCAAATGAAAAAAATGAGGTGGAAAAAATTGTACATAAATTACTGATAGGAGGAACGACTATTTCCTTAAATAAAGCAATAAAGAAAATTCACTCTTTAAATGGTTTGGCTATACCTGCTCACATTGATAGGGAAAGTTTTAGTATTATTGCTCAATTGGGATTTATTCCTGATGATATGAATGCAGATGCTGTTGAAGTATCTTACAGAGCTGATGTTGATGAAATTTTAAAAATACCCGGAGTGAAAAGATTTCCTATTATACGATCTTCTGATGCACACCAATTATCAGAGATTGGAAGAGTGACAACAGTGATATATATAGAAAATGTATCAGTAGATGAATTTAAAATGGCTTTTTCTAATGAGAAGGGCAGAAGGTTGGAAATTGGTAATAGAGATGTTGAGGAAAAACTGTAGAGTGATTATTTAACAACAATAAAAAAATTCGTATAATTTGTAGTTTACAGAAATTAAATGAAATAAAGGTATAGTAGTTGATAGAGCTTTCAATGCACATTATTGATATTGTAGAGAATTCAGTAAGAGCTCATGCAGATGAAATATTTATAGGTATTGATGAAAATAAAGAGAACGATTTTTTTTCTATTGAAATTAAAGATAATGGTAAGGGGATGAATAGAAAAATGCTGAAAAAAGCTTTTGATCCCTTTATGACAACTAAATCAAACAAAAAAGTTGGTTTAGGATTATCTCTTTTAAAAGCAGCAGCGAAAAGGTGTGGTGGCAATATGGTGATAAACTCTTCTCCAAGACAAGGAACGGAATTAAAAGCAAATTTTATTCTTTCCCATATTGACAGACAACCTCTTGGAAATATAGCTGAAACCCTAGTTGTTTTGGTTATAGGTAATCCTGAAGTTGAATTTATTTTTTTACATAAAAAAAATGGAAAATCTGTAAGATGGAATTCATCCAGAATTACAAAATATATAGGTGATATAATACGATCAAGTCCTAAGGTAATCAATTTTATAAGAGAAGATTTTAAAAAGATGTATAGAAATTTTTAATGAATTAATTTTTTAAATTAAAGGGAGGTGCTTTTGACGTCTATTTATCAGGTTATTAAAAAATATGGAAAAAAGGAATCAGCATTAATTCCTATACTACAAGATATTCAGAAGAATAAAGGGTATCTTCCGGAGGAGGAGCTATCCATTGTGGCTTCAGAGGTGAAGGTTCCCTTATCGCGTTTGTTTTCATTGGCAACCTTTTATAATGTGTTCAGCCTAGTTCCCAGAGGACGTCATACGGTTAATGTATGTTTGGGAACTGCCTGTCATGTGAGAGGAGGAGCAAGGCTTCTGGATAAACTAAAGCGGGATTTGGATGTAAAACCGGGTGAGACTACAAAAGATAAGCGTTTCACACTTGAGGCTGTACGATGCGTTGGCTGTTGTGGTCTGGCACCTGTAGTTGTAATTGATGAGAAATTTCATGGAAAATTGAATCAGAAAAAACTTGAAAAGGTATTAGAAAACTATGAATAAAAAGCAATCAGAAGTGAAGACTTACAGAACTCATGTACTGGTTTGTGCTGGTACGGCTTGTGTTTCTAACAAATCACTCGATATCAAAGCTGCTTTTGAAAGAGAAATAAAAAAGCAAGGTCTTGAACATGAAGTACAAGTAGTTGAGACAGGTTGCAACGGATTCTGTGAACGCGGACCTATTACTGTTATACAGCCAGATGATGTATTCTACCAGCAGCTTGAAGAAAAGGATATACCATTTCTGGTGGAAGAGCATTTTTTAAAGGGAAGACCTGTAGAAAAATTAATGTATATTCCTGAGAAGAAGAAAAAACCTATCCCCAAAATGATGGATATTGAATTTTTTAAACATCAGAGGCTTGTTGTTCTTAAGAATCGAGGGAGAATGGACCCAGAACAGATTGATGAGTACATCGGATTTGATGGATATACCGCCTTAGCCAAGGCCTTGACATCTATGTCTCCCCCAGAAATAATATCCGAGATAAAAGCTTCAGGGCTTCGAGGCAGAGGGGGTGCAGGTTTTCCAACAGGATTAAAATGGGAATTATGCCGTAAATCCCGGGAAGATATAAAATATCTAATCTGCAATGCAGATGAGGGGGATCCAGGTGCCTATATGGACAGGTCAATTCTAGAGTCTGATCCCCACTCCATAATAGAGGGAATGACCATTGGTGCAAAAGCTATAAAGGCACACAAGGGATTTATTTATGTACGTGATGAATATCCACTTGCTGTGAATAGAATAAAAAAGGCAATTCAACAGGCTACTGAATATGGTCTTCTTGGTAAAAACATATTTGATACTGGATTTGATTTTGAAATTGAAGTAGTTCGAGGAGGGGGTGCATTTGTATGCGGTGAAGAAACAGCACTTATGGCTTCAATTGAGGGAAAAGTTGGCAGACCAAGACCGCGACCACCCTTTCCAGCAGTGAAAGGCCTGTGGGGAAAACCGACAAATATCAACAATGTGGAAACCTGGGCAAATGTACCAGTGATTATTCAAAAAGGCAGTGAATGGTATTCCAATTTAGGTACGGAAAAGAGTAAAGGAACAAAAGTTTTCTCTCTGGTAGGTAAGATAAATAATTCAGGACTTGTAGAAGTACCAATGGGTATTACTTTGAGGGAAATAGTCTATAATATTGGCGGAGGAATTCCGGATGGTAAAAAATTTAAAGCAGTTCAATCAGGTGGACCTTCAGGTGGATGCATTCCTGAAAAACTTCTAGATCTGCCAGTAGATTATGAGGAACTGACCAAGGTAGGCGCCATAATGGGATCCGGCGGACTAATTGTTATGGATGAAGATACATGTATGGTTGATATTGCACTCTATTTTGTATCCTTTCTGACAGAAGAATCCTGTGGTAAATGTACACCCTGTCGGGTTGGACTTCAGAGAATGAAAGAAATGCTAACCGCCGTTACTGAGGGTAGAGGTCAGGAAGGCGATGTGGAGCGTCTCCAAGCACTGGCAAATACGATCAAGAATGGTGCTCTTTGTGGTTTGGGTCAGACTGCACCCAATCCTGTACTTACAACCTTGAAATATTTTCAAGAGGAGTATGAAGCTCATATCAAAGATAAAAGATGTCCGGCAGGTGTGTGTAAGGCATTAATCACCTACAGTATTGATGCCGAAAAGTGTACAGGCTGTGGAGTATGTTTAAAAGCATGTCCAACTGAAGCCATTTTAGGAGAGAAAAAACAGCCACACCAAATTGATAAAACTCTCTGTACAAAATGTGGAAGCTGTAAAGAACTATGTAAATTTGATGCTATAGTTATAGAATAAAGAGGATTACATGAGTATTTTATTAAATATAGATGGTAAACAAGTAAAAGCAAAAACTGGAATGACTGTCCTGCAAGCTGCAAAAAAAGAAGGTATTTATATACCAACTCTGTGTGACCATCCATTTTTGGAACCAGCAGGAAGCTGCAGGATGTGTATTGTTGAAATCGAAGGAATGCGTGGATTTCCAACAGCATGTACTACACCAGTAATTGATGGTATGGTTGTTAAGACTGATTCTCCTCAGCTCAAATCTCTCAGACGTAATGTCCTAAAACTTACTTTATCTGAACATCCTTATACATGTCTGGTGTGCAATGAACGGGATACTTGTAATGATTATCAAGGGACAATCCGTAAAGTAGGAATAATCACCGGGTGTCAGTACTGTCCCAAAAACGGAAGGTGTGAGCTTCAGCAGTTAGTCGAGTATTTAGATCTGGAGGATATTGAATTTCCTATTTCCTATCGAAAACTTGCTGTTGAACAGAAAGATCCTTTTTTTGACAGAGATTATAACCTGTGTATACTATGCGGGCGATGCGTAAGAGTTTGTAATGATGTAAGAAACAACGGTACCCTAACATTTGTAAACAGAGGAGATAGGACAATTGTAGGTACGGCTTTTAATAAATCACATTTGGATACAGGATGTGAATTCTGCGGTGCTTGTGTAGATGTTTGCCCTACGGGTGCTCTCTATGATAAAAGAAGTAAATGGGAAGGAATCGAAGATAAATCTATTAGCTCTCTGTGTCCCTATTGTTCAGTAGGATGCTCGTTAAACTATAATCTTAAAGAAGGTAAACTTATCAACACAACTCCAGCAATGAATAAAACAATAAACCAGGGTCAATCCTGCATGAGAGGACGATTTGGGATTATTGATCTGATATACCATCCTGACAGATTACAAAAACCTATGGTAAAGAAAGAAGGAAAATGGACAGAGACTTCATGGGAAAATGCCTTATCGTTTGTGGCAGAAAAATTTTCGAAATATAGAAAGGAAAAATTTGCATGTATAGTTTCCCCTCAGAATACTAACGAGGATATATTTTTATTTAAATTATTTACCCATGAAGTTATGAAGAGTGACAATATTGCAGTATCATCAGTTTTCGGAGAGAATGGATTTAAAAATGCTATACAGGAAATACAGAAAGCACATATTCCCACAGCTACTATCGATGACATTGATAAATCCGATTTAATAGTTATATGGGGAGGTGATATCTCTGTTTCCCATCCCATCGTATCCTTTAGAGTGCAACAAGCACAAAATGCGGGTGCTAAATTGATAGTAGTAGATTTTAGAAGGACCAAACTTGCTGAAAAAGCTAATTTTTTCGTACAGTTACAACCAGGCTCAGACAGGATTTTAATTGCAGGTTTGCTAAAGTTGATAATGGAAGGAAATGGTTTTTCAAAAGAAAAATTTGATAAAATAAAGAGAATTATAGCGAAAGTTGATTTATCTACAATAAGAAAACAAACTGGAGTTACAGATAAAGATTTAAAAAATTTTGTTTCACTATTAATTAAAAATAAGCACGTACAATTCATATTCGGTTCAGGTGTAGTTTTGCAGAAAGAGGCAATAGAGACTGTATCTGCAATTTGCAACTTAGCACTTTCAGTAAAAGAGGGTAAGGTTTTACCAGTGATTGGTGAAAGCAATCTGAGAGGTTGGATTGAGTTAGGGTGTGCAGAATCTAATATGTCAAAAATTCTAGAAAATATTGAAACTGGAAAAATTCAGTGTTTATATGTAGCAGGTGAACTTCCAGAGCTTGACTGCTTGAATAAACTTAAATTCTTGGTTGTTCAGAGTGTATTTGCTCCAAAGTGGATGGACATAGCTGATGTAATACTTCCAGCTTCTCATTCGATTGAAAGAGATGGAACCTACATTAATTTTGAAGGAAGAGTACAGCGGGTAGGAAAAGTTATCAAGTCCCAAAGTAACACTAAACCAGATTGGTGGATCAGCAGCAAAATTTCCGAAAAAATCAAAGGATCTAACCTTGGATATAAAAATTCTTCTGATGTATTCAAACAAATTACTTCTACTGTACCTGAATTCAAAGGATTAACCTATAGAGAACTTGGAAAGAGGGGGAAACACCTATCAAATGTAAAAAGAAAAAATGTTAACAGTCATTTTGTTTCATTCAGTATTAATACTGATAACAGAGCCCCGACCAAAGCATATCCTTATAGTTTGATTTTTGATTGGAATCTTTTAGGCTTTCGTAATGGAGCTTTTACTGATAAAATCCCTGGTATGGAAAAGGTTTTAAAAGAGAAAAAGATTGAAATAAATCCTGAAGATGCAGAAAAGATAGAAATCAAGAATGGGGATAAGGTTTGTATCAAATCAGATGAAGGATTATTAATCTACCGGACAGTAGAGATTACCTCTAAAGTAAAAAAGAAAACTCTTTATACTTGGTTTGAAAAAAATGATTTATACGGAAAATTATTAAAAGGAAATTTATGTTCAGTTAAAATAGAGAAAGGTGACCATGAATAAAGTAATTGAGAGGAGGATGCTTGTTCCCAATATCCATTTGCTAACTGTTGAGGATACTTTTATTGCTCAAAAAATCCAACCCGGTCATTTTGTAATTGTCAAAATTGACGAATACGGCGAACGAGTTCCCTTAACAGTAGCAGATTGGAATCGAGAGAAAGGAACCATTTCCTGCGTTTTTATGCAGGTAGGAAAATCTACAAGGAAAATGACAGATTTAAATGATGGAGATCAGATTCCGACTTTTGTAGGTCCTCTGGGAAAAGTGATTGATGTTAACAATTACGGAACTGTAGCATGTGTTGGGGGATGTTACGGCATAGGCAGTATTTATCCAGTAGCAAGAGCCCTGAAGAAGGCTGGAAATAAGGTGATAAGTATGATAGAAGCAAGAAGCAGTTTTCTGCTTTACTGGGAAGAAAAACTCAGAAATGTCAGTGATGATCTGATAATTTCAACCATGGATGGCTCCCTGGGTGTCAAAGGAAATAATTCCGATCAGCTTAAGGAATTATTAAACAGGGAAAAAATAGATAGGATTATTGCCATTGGATGTACTTTTATGATGTATAATGTATCAGAAGCAACCAGATCCAAAAATGTAAAAACAATCGTGAGTTTAAATCCAGTAATGGTAGATGGAACCGGAATGTGTGGCGCATGTCGGGTTGAAGTAGGAGGTGAGACAAAATTTGCATGTGTAGACGGACCTGATTTTGATGGGCATAAAGTAAATTGGGAATTACTTTTAACCAGAAGAAAAGTCTACGTTATGGATGAGATGATTTCTGAACAAGTTAATAGATAAATTAGATATATAAAAGACAGGATAAAAAATGGGTAAAAAAATTCAGCCAACCAAGACAAAGATGCGTGAACAACCTCCGGAAGAACGCATTTATAACAATCTTGAAGTACCGTATGGTTATTCTGAGAAAGAAGCTATTTCTGAAGCTAATCGTTGTCTTCAGTGCAAAAAACCTTTATGTGTTACTGGTTGTCCTGTAGAGATCAATATTCCTGGTTTTATAGAGAAAATAGCCGAGGGGAGTTTTCAGGATGCTATTCGCATACTGAAAGAAAAAAATGTATTGCCTTCAGTATGTGGTCGAGTATGCCCTCAGGAGGAACAATGCGAAAAAATGTGCGTTCTTGGGAAAAAAATGGAACCTGTGGCAATTGGCAGACTGGAACGTTTTGCTGCAGACTGGGAAGCCAAACAGGGAAAAGCTCCACTGCTTCCAAAGAAAAGATCTACAGGTAAGAAGGTTGCAGTTGTTGGTTCTGGACCGGCAGGAATTACTGTAGCTGGAGATCTTATACAATTGGGTTATAAGGTAACAATGTTTGAGGCTCTTCATAAAGCTGGAGGTGTATTAGTTTATGGAATACCAGAATTTCGTCTGCCAAAACAGATTGTAAGCCGTGAAGTTGAATTCTTGTGTAGAATGGGTGTGGAACTTAAAAAAGATTTTGTCATCGGCACAGCATTAACTATCAATGAACTTTTAGAGGAATACAATGCTGTATTTCTTGGAACTGGTGCGGGACTTCCCTGGTTCATGTTCCTTCCAGGTGAAAATCTCAATAATATCTATTCAGCTAATGAGTATTTGACGCGTGCAAATTTGATGAAAGCTTATCTTTTCCCTGAGTATGATACTCCAATTGCAAGAGGAAAATATGTTGCTACAGTAGGTGGTGGGAATGTTGCCATGGATTCTGCCCGGACTGCATTAAGATTGGGAGCAGAAAAGTCTTTTATAATTTATAGAAGATCGAGAGTAGAAATGCCAGCACGTGATGAAGAGATTCATCATGCAGAGCAAGAAGGAGTGATATTTAATTTACTTACAAATCCTGTGGCATATCATGGTGATGGTAATGGGAATGTAAAATATGCGGAATGTATTCGTATGAAGTTAGGAGAACCAGATTCTTCAGGAAGAAGGAGGCCCATTCCGATAGAAGGATCGAATTATAAAATTCCTGTTGATGTTGTTGTTGTTGCAATTGGAAATAGCCCAAATCCCCTAATCCCAAATACTACTCAAGGTCTTGAGATAAGTAAAAAAGGTACTGTAATTATTGATGAAGAGACTGGGAAGACATCAAAAAAAGGAGTATTTGCTGGAGGTGATGTAGCAACAGGAGCGGCTACAGTGATTTCGGCTATGGGTGCTGGAAGAAAAGCAGCAAAAGCAATTCATAAATATTTAATAGATGGAAAATGGTAAAAATTTAAATAATTAAATTTTTAAACTTGATTCTTATTAAATTAATCACTACATTTGGCTTTAAAAATTAATGAAAATTTAAAGATCCCTCTTCATGAAATTGAAGGGGGAAGATTATATTATAAATTCAAGACAGTTTTTAATGAGTTAACTAAAAAAGAAGATGAGAGATTTCCTCATGAGATAAATGTTGAAGCAAATGTTGAAAAGATAGATAATGATTATTTATTACAATTGTCAATAAAAACAAAAGCTATTTTAGTTTGTGATCGTTGTGGAGAACAGTTTATTAAAAAGATTTCAGAAAGTTTAACTATTTTAAGTTCTTTTAAAAAAAGTAGTGCTGATAATCAAGGAATCTATGGAATCAAATTTTTATCCGCTCATTCCCAGGAAATCGGTATTTCTCAAGAGGTTTTTGATCAAGTATTACTTGCTATACCTCAGAAAGTTTTATGTAAAAATGATTGCAAGGGTCTTTGTAGTAAATGCGGAATTAATCTTAATATAACTACCTGTAAGTGTAAAAAAGACAACATAGATCCTGAGTTGTAATAAGTTCAAAGATATTGAGCTTAATGAATAATTATAAATAAGGGAGAAATAGGTGGCAGTACCAAAAAGAAAAATTTCACGTTCTCGTCGCGATAAAAGACGAACACACCAAAAGTTAAGAATACCAAATATTGGGACATGTTCACATTGTCATCAACCAAAACTTCCACATCGAGCATGCCCTAATTGCGGTTACTATAATGGTAGATTAGTAACTGTTCCCAGAGAACTATAGAGGTTATTTTTTATGATACGTATAGCTGTAGATGCAATGGGAGGAGATAATGCCCCTAAAGAAATTGTAACTGGTGTTATTGAATCAGCACGTAAGTCATCTGGAAAATACGAGATTATATTAGTAGGTGATAAATCTAGCATTAAAAGAGAATTAAAACATCATCATTTTATTAAAAAGTTACCAATTTCAATTGTACATGCATCTCAAAATGTTGGAATGGATGAATCCGCTGTGAAATCTTTCAAAGAAAAAAAAGATTCTTCCATTGCAGTAGCTATACGTCTTCATAAAGAGGGAAGGGTAAATGCTGTAGTCAGTGCTGGCAATACAGGTGCTGTAATGACAAATGCTCACTTTTATCTTCGTACAATTGCAGGTGTTGAAAGACCTGCAATAGGAACGCTTTTACCTAACGAAGAAGGAGTGGGACTTTTAATAGATGCTGGTTCAAGTGTTAATATTAAGGCATCCAATTATCAACAATTTGGAGAAATGGGTTCAATATTTATGAAATATTTTATGGGAATAAAATCTCCAAAAGTTGGACTTTTAAATATTGGAGAAGAGAAAACCAAAGGTGGAGGAATTCTTCAACAAGCCTATAAACTTTTATCTAAAAGTGCCGTTAATTTCATTGGAAATATTGAAGGTAGAGACATTCTAAAAGGTACCGCAGATGTTGTTGTATGTGATGGTTTTGTGGGGAATATACTTTTAAAATTTGCTGAGAGTCTTTCAGGTATGTTTTCCAAAAGTATGAGACGAACAATAAGAGGTAATTTACCAGGTACGGTTGGATTATATTTACTTCGTCCCAGTCTGCGAAAATTATTTAAAATGTTTGATTATCAAGAGTATGGCGGAGCTCCCTTGTTGGGAGTTAATGGAAATTGTGTTATTTCTCATGGGAATTCTTCTGCAAGAGCAATAAAAAATGCAATTGAAGAAGCATTGAATATGGTTAAAAATAATATTACTCGACAAATTAATGAACGTATAAAAGAAGGGAGAATTGCGTGAATAATAATCCATCAACCATGATTTTAGGAATGGGGTACGCTGTTCCAGATAAAGTTTTAACAAATCATGATATAGAGAAAATAGTTGATACATCTGATGCGTGGATCAGAGAACGTTCCGGAATTGAAAGAAGACATATTCTGGAAGAAGGTAGAACAAATTCTGACCTTGGAACAGAAAGCGGAGAAAAGGCTTTAGAAGATGCGAAAATTTCTGTTGAGGATATTGATTTCATCATTAATGCTACTGTTACACCAGACCAGGCACTGCCATCAACAGCCTGCTTTATACAGGATAAAATTGGGGCTAAAAATGCAGCTGCGTTTGATATTTCTGCTGCCTGCTCCGGATTTTTATATGGATTAACTTTAGCAGATAACATTATTAAAAATAATTCAGATAAAAAAATATTGGTAATCGGTACGGAGATTTTATCCCGGGTTACTGATTGGGAAGATCGTTCAACCTGTGTTTTGTTTGGTGATGGTTCTGGTGCAGCTGTTCTGGGAGCATCTGATGGTACCTCTGGAATTTTATCCTCTTATATGAAGAGTAATGGGAAATTGGCACATCTTCTTTATATGCTTGGCAATGGGGTGACTAATCCGACTTCTCATGAAACAGTAGATAAAAGGATGCAATATATTAAAATGGAAGGGAGAGAGACTTTTAAACATGCAGTAAAGTCTATGTCTGAAGCAGCTAATTACGCACTTAAATTTGCTGGAGTTACTAAAGAAGAAATTGATCTTTTAATTACGCATCAGGCAAATATGCGAATAATTAATGCCCTTGGTAATCGATTAAAAATAAGTGAAGATAAAGTTTTTTCGAATATTGCTGAGTACGGCAATACTTCTGCTGCATCCATACCTATTGCCATGAATGAGGCAAGAGATCAAGGAAAATTAAAAAGAGGAGATCTATTGTTATTAGCTGCATTTGGAGGTGGATTTACCTGGGCTGCTAATTTAATTAGATTTTAAAAAGTAAATCCCAATTAACAGGGAAAGTTAGATTTAGTACTCAATTATAATTATTTAAAAATTGATTTCTTATAGTGTAAAGATTGCTTATCCGTTAATTTGGGTAAATATGATTAAGGTATAGAGAATGATAAAAACAGTGTTTATATTTCCTGGGCAGGGATCTCAGATAGTGGGAATGGGTAAAGATTTTCATGATGAATTTGAAATTGCCCGAAATATTTATCGTGAAGCTGATGAAACACTTGGTTTTGATATCACTGATATTTCATTTAATGGACCTGAGGATAAATTAAGACAAACACAATATACCCAACCTGCCTTGTATATTCACAGTTTTATTATATCACAAATTTTGAATGAAAAAAATATAAAGGCAAATATGGTAGCAGGCCACAGTCTGGGTGAATTTTCAGCCCTCGCTTATGGTGGAGTATTTTCCTTTTCAGAAGGATTATCTTTGGTAAAAGAAAGAGCTTCTTTAATGCAAAAAGCAGGAGTAGATAATCCAGGAAGCATGGCAGCTATAATTGGTTTAAAATCTGTGGATGTTCAAGAAATTTGTGATAGTGCTTCTGAAACAGGAGTGGTACAAGTTGCCAATTATAACTCTCCCCAGCAAATTGTAATATCCGGTTCAGTTAAAGGTGTTTCATCTGCAATGAATTTAGCAAACCAGAGAGGTGCTCAAAGAGTTATCGAATTACCAGTGAGCGGAGCTTTCCATTCTCCTTTAATGAGGAGTGCAGTTGAAAAATTTGGAAAAAAACTTGATGGTGCAGAGTTTACTATGAGTAAAATTTCTGTTTATCAAAATGTAACTGGAAAATCTGCTGGGAATAAGCAACAAATAAAAAAAAATCTTTATGATCAGTTAACTCATACAGTGAAATGGGTTAAAACCATTGAGAATATGATCAAAGATGGTGCGGAAAGATTTGTAGAAGTAGGAGCTGGAAAGGTGTTATCCGGTCTCCTGAGAAGAATTAATAGAGATGTCAAATCAGTTAAATGTGGAACAGTTGATCAATTATATAAACTTGTTCAGGAGTCTAAAAATGATTGATTTAAAAGGAAAAAAAGCAATCGTAACCGGAGCTGCAAGAGGGATCGGAAGGGCGATTGTACTTTCCTTGGCTAGATATGGTTGTGATGTTGTTGTTTCTGATGTGGATGGTGAAACCGCTGAATCAACTGCTTTAGAAGCTCAAAAAGAAGGAGTTAATGCATTTGCATTCAAAGCCGATGTTACAGATGTGGAACAAGTAAAATTAATGACTGAAAATTTTTATGAAAAATTTGATAGTATTGACATCCTTATAAATAATGCCGGTATTACTCGTGATAAACTTTTGTTGAGAATGTCAGAACAGGATTGGGATTTGGTATTACAGGTAAATCTAAAAGGTGCTTTTAATTGTACAAAACAGATTATTCGCAAAATGGTGAAACAAAATAGGGGGAAAATTATTAATATTTCATCAGTTGTTGGTGTGATGGGTAATGCTGGACAATCAAATTATGCAGCTTCAAAAGCAGGATTAATTGGATTTACTCGAAGTATAGCGAAAGAACTTGGGGGGCGAAACATTCAAGTGAATGCAGTAGCTCCAGGTTATATAGTAACTGAAATGACAAAAAATCTCCCTCAAGATGTAAAAGATGCTTATATTAAACAAATTCCTTTAAAACGTGGTGGAACTCCTGAAGATGTGGCTAAAGCTGTATTGTTTTTATCGTCTTCTTTGTCAGACTATATAACTGGTCAAGTATTACATGTCGATGGTGGAATGCTAACAGCATAGAAATAGATAATTGAAAAAATAAACAAATTAATTTTGTGTTAAAAAAAGGAGGTGAAAAAATGGTTGATGAAAAGAAATTTAAAGAGATTATTGTTGATCGTTTAGGTGTAGATCCAAGCGAAATAACAAAAGAGGCATCATTTATTGATGATTTAGGGGCAGATTCTCTTGATACAGTTGAATTGATTATGGCTTTTGAAGAGGAATTTGATATAGAAATTCCTGATGAAGATGCAGAAAAACTGACTACTGTTGGGCAAGCAGAGGAGTATCTAAAGAACAAACTTTCTTCTAAATAAGAAATATTTATGAATTTGAAAGAGGAGTCTTGATTTTTGTAAGTATCATCCATTAATTGTGATACTTATTTGAGTACTAATATAAGTAGTAACTTAGTAATATAATTTTTGTTATTAAAACACAAAAGGTATTATATTACTGACGTTGTTGTGATATCAAAATAAATTGTTATGCATAATTTAGTATTCAATAGTATATTAGAAAATCAGGACTCCAAAAGAAATAAGGAGGATATATCAATGCCGGATCGCAGGGTTGTTGTAACAGGATTAGGTCCAATTACAGCAATCGGTAATGATTTAAATTCATATTGGAATTCACTAATCAATGGCAAAAGTGGGATAACTAAAGTGACTCGATTCAATATAGAAAATTATACTTCACAGATTGGTGCTGAAGTGAAGAATTTTGATGTACATAAGTACATTGATCCAAAGAAGGCAAGGCGTATGGATTTGTTTACTCATTATGGAATAGGTGCTTCAGAAATGGCAATTACAGATTCTGGATTGGATACTGAAAAAGAAGATCCCACTCGTATTGGAATAGTGATAAGTTCAGGAATTGGGGGAATGAATATTTATCATACAGAGCATGAGAAATTACTTAATCGTGGTCCCAAAAGAATATCTCCATTTTTTATACCAATGATGATTCCTGATATAACAGCTGGTTATATTTCTATACGATATGGTTTTTTAGGGCCAAATTATGCTACAGTTTCAGCCTGTGCATCAGCTTCACATGGTATTGGAGTTTCTTACCTTCATATTCTTCATGGTGATGCTGATGTGATGATTACTGGTGGTACTGAAAGTGTAATGACTGAGATGGCTTATGCAGGATTTTGCAGTATGAAAGCTTTGTCTACTCGTAATGATGATCCTGAGCATGCAAGCAGACCATTTGATAAAAATAGAGATGGTTTCATAATAGGTGAAGGAGCAGGAATAATTGTTTTAGAAGAACTTACTCATGCTAAAAAGAGAGGAGCTAAAATCTATGCCGAATTTGTTGGGTTTGGTTTCTCTGGTGATGCATATCATATTACCGCACCTCATCCTGAAGGAAAAGGTGCTGCTCTGGCAATGAAAAGAGCTATTGAAACAGCAAAATTAAATCTGCAAGATATTGATTATATTAATGCTCATGGTACTTCAACTCCAGCAAATGATCCCATGGAAACAAAAGCGATAAAGAGTGTTTTTGGTGAACATGCAGATAAATTAGCCATAAGTTCAAATAAATCAATGATAGGTCATCTTTTAGGTGCTTCAGGCGCTGCAGAATTTATTTCAGCTACAAAAACGGTTGAACTAGGAATTATTCCTCCTACTATTAATTATGAAAATCCTGATCCTGAATGTGATCTAGATTACGTACCAAATAATGCGAGAGAACAAAAAGTTAAGGCAACACTCTCCAATTCTTTTGGTTTTGGAGGACATAATGTCAGCTTAGCTTTGAAACGTTTTGAAGATTAGATTTAGATAATTTTTTTTAAATTTCAAATATTAGATATATCGGAAAAAGTTTAACTTTAATATATTTATTAATTTTAAATTAATCTTGAATTAATATATAGATAATATTTTAATAATAGATTTTTTTTATTATAATAACTATTTGTAGTTTGAAAATTAATTTATTGGTATAAAAATATTTTAGGTGTTTATAATATTAGTTATTAAATTAATTATATAAAGTATACTATTAATATTGATATTAGATAATATAAAAAAATATTTTAAGAAAAATAAAAAAAAAGAATCAAAATTTATTGAACCCTTTTCTTGTGAAATCAATTATAGGTTTAAAAATTTGTCTATATTGCAAAAAGCAATGACACATCGTTCCTATCTAAATAATGATATGAAAAGAGTTGAATCTAATGAAAGACTTGAATTTTTAGGTGATGCAGTTTTAGATTTAATTGTATGCGAAGAATTTTATAATCTTTTTCCTCAAAAAGATGAAGGTGATTTAACTAAATTAAAATCATTTTTTGTAAATAAAGAAGCGTTAGCAAAAAAAGCTAAGAAAATAAATCTAAATCAATATATTTTATTAGGTGAAGGGGAAGATCAATCTGGAGGCCGTAATAGAGAAACTATATTATCCGATTCATTAGAAGCTTTAGTTGGAGCTCTATATATTGATGGTGGATTAAATAATGCTAAAAAATTTATTAAAAAATTTATTATCAAGGATGTTAAAAAATTTCATGATGAACCTATACCAGTTAATTATAAAAGTATGTTATTAGAATATATTCAAAATAAAACTGATACAGTGCCAAAATATTATATTATTGACGAGATTGGTCCTGATCATAATAAAACTTTTATAGTTGAAGTTTTTATTGAAGATAAAAGCTTTGGAACTGGAAAAGGGAAAACCAAAAAAAAGGCAGAACAGAAAGCTGCCCATTCTGCGGTTAAAAAAATTGGATTAGTAAATGATTAAAAAGAGGAGTTGCTGAATGGATTATTTATTGACAGAAAACGAAATAAAAGTTCGTGATTTAGCCCGACAGATTGCACAAAGAAAAATAGCTCCTATTGCAAAAGAGTGTGATAAAGAAGCTAAATTTCCTTGGGAAATAATGGAAATACTGGCAAAAAATGACTTTTTTAGGATTTTCTTAGATAAAAAATATAATGGTTTTGGTTTAGGAACAATGGGATTGGTTATAGCTACAGAAGAACTTTCTAAAGCATGTGGTGGTATTGCCCTGGGTTTTGCTGGTACTGCATTGGGAATGATGCCACTTCTTATCGGAGGTTCTGAGGAACAAAAACTGAAATATCTTCCTGAGATTGCTACGGGAAAAGCTTTAGCTGCATATGGTCTAACTGAACCTGATGCTGGTTCTGATGTGGCTTCTATAAAAACAAGGGCTGAGAAAGAAGGTGATTATTACATTTTGAATGGTATGAAACATTTTATTACTAATGGTGGTATTGCAAAATATATGTCTGTTTTTGCCATAACAGATCCTAAAAGAGGAAGTAGAGGAGCTTCTACATTCTGGGTAGAAGATGGAACTCCAGGTTTATCATATGGAAAAAAGATTGAAAAATTAGGTATTAGAGCTTCTGTTACTGGAGAATTAATCTTTGAAGATTGTCGTGTTCATAAAGATAATCTTATTGGAAGGGAAGGAATGGGTTTTCTTTTAGCTATGAAAACTTTTGATAATTCAAGACCAGGTGTAGCAGCTCAGGCTCTTGGTATTGCTCAGGGAACCCTTGACCATACAGTAACATTTTGCCGGGAGAATAAACGTTCAGGTCAACATCTTACTCATTTTCAAGATATTCAATATAAATTAGCAGATATGGCAACTGAAATAGAAGCTGCTCGATCCTTGATATATTCATTATCACGTGCGATGGATAGAGGTGAAAAAGATCTCTCTCGCTCCTCAGCTATGTGTAAGCTCTATGCTTCTGATGTGGCAGTAAAGGTAACAAGCGAAGCAGTTTCAATTTTGGGTGAATATGGAGTTACAGATAAATATCCAGTAGAAAAGAATATGAGAGATGCAAGAATAACCTCAATTTATGAAGGAACCAATGAAATTCAGAGATTGATTATTGCCCGGGATATTATCAAAAAGGCCGCTGGAAAAAAGTAACTTTTTTTGTTTTAAATCCATTATTCTATAAAAATGAAAAGTATTAGAATTATTTAGGAGTTTGAAATTATTTTTATATTAATTTTTTTTAGATTTACTATAAATTTGTAATTTTTTATATCGTTTTGTTTTTATTAGCGTTTTTTGGTTGAATGTGTATATATTGCTAATAGGAGATTTAGGTATTTTAGCAAATGGAAAAAATCTAACTGCAATTCCTCCACTTGTTGATAATGCTGCCTTTAAAGTATCAGTCGAATTTACTCTATAGGTATTAATTTCAATTTTTGTTGGATTTTCAAAAAGACCTGTTTCAATATTATCGCAATATATTTCTGCAACGTATTTATTATCTTTTTCAAGAAAATTAAGTGGAATATCAAAGTAACGGGGATATTCATCAGTAATAGCTCCTAAATACCATTCATTTTTAAATTTTCTGGCCATAACAACATAATCACCAATTTCTGATGTTATTACTTTTGTATCATCCCAGGTAACTGGAATATTTTGAATGAAATTAAAAGCAGGTTTATTTGTATAATTTTCAATAAGATCAGAAGCCATTTGCAGGGGACTGTAAAGCACTACATAATAGGCAAGTTGTTTGGCCATAGTAGTCCATACACGCCTGTCTTTTTGATATGTATTGAAATATAAATCAAATATCCCTGGAGTATAATCCATCGAGCCAGCTAAAAGACGGGTAAAGGGAAGTATAGTGGTATGTTCAGGAGGATTACCTTCACTCCAGGCGTTGTACTCCATTCCACGTCCTCCTTCCCTGGTCATCATATGAGGATAGGTGCGGCTTATTCCAGTTGGTTTTATAGGTTCATGAGCGTCAATCATAATATGATATTCCGCAGCTTTCTCTACTACTTTTCGGTAGTGATTTACCATCCATTGCCCGTGATGATGCATTCCCTCAGGAAATATTTTCCCTGCATACCCTGTTTTCACATAAGAAATCCCAAGATTTTTATAGTAGGCAAAGGCATTTTCTAATTGTTGTTCATAATTGGGAACATTACCACCAGTTTCATGATGGCCAATTATTTCTACACCTTTTTTTTTGGCATATTCTACTACTTTTTTCAGATCGAAATCAGGATAGGGCTCAGTGTAATTCTGAATAGTTTTTCCAGTCATCCAGCTTTCCCAACCCTTATTCCAACCTTCAATGAGAAGGCCGGGGATAGCGTTTTTAGAAGAAAAATCAATATATTGCAGAGCATTATCAGTGGTAGCCCCATGTTTGGGTCCTGCATACCAGGAGTATTTACTTATATGCATTCCCCACCAGATACCAATATATTTCATTGGTTTAATCCAGGAAGTATCTTTAAGTTTACAGGGTTCATTCAAATTCAAGATAAGTGAGGAGGTAATAAGATCACCAGGCTTTTTGCAGATTTGTATGGTTCTCCAGGGTGTTTTCATGGGTAGAGTTGTTTTAACTTTAATACCGTCAGGCCAGGGTACAAGATTGGTTTTCAGATTATAAAGATATTTATTTATTTTTTTTAATGTCATTCCAGCATAATCTGTCAGATTTGCTTCATGAATACTAATATAGATTCCCTTATCAGTTTTCATGGTAAGGGGAGTATTTGTGGAATCCAACTTTTCAAGTCGAGTAGTTTGATAAAGATGTTCATAGCTTTCATAATCAGCGGGATACCACCAGACAGTATGATTGTTTGTTAAGTTAAATTCCGTATTTTCGTTAGTTACATAAATTTTATCAATATCATTTTGTTTGGGTAATACATAGCGTAAAGCAACTCCATCATTATAAACCCGGAATTTAATCACCATGGTTCGTTTTAATTCAGTTTTTTCTTTTAATGTTATTATCATTTCTCTGTATTTATTATGAATTTTTTTCTTAAATCCCCATACTGGTGACCAGGAGGTATCAACCTGAGTAACGGATGAATTCAAAATCTGAAAGTTTTTTTCTAATGGTGGAATATTTTTAAATTTAAATCCCAGTTTGGAAGAAGCTATTATTTTTTGTTTATTATAATTAACCTGATAAGTAGGAGATGAGTTAATAAGTGAAAAAGTTAGGCTAATCTGTCCATTAGGTGATTTAATTGTTTGAATAGTATTTGATTTACTGCAGCTCAAGATTGATATTAAAATTATAAAAAATAAGTAAATTATTGTATGTGTTTTTTTCATTGTAATGACCTATATAGTTGATTCTTAAAAACTAATGATTTTTTTAATTACACTGATAAATCAATATATTTAGTAATTATTTTAAGATTATTTAATAAATATTTTAGTTTTTGATCCCTGTAATGAGTTTTTACCAACCATAATTTCAAATTCACCTGGTTCAATTATCTTTTTCCCTTGTCCATTTACAATGGAAAAATCATTTTTATTGAGATTGAATGTAACTGTTTTACTACTACCTGCTTTTATATGGATTCGTTTAAAATCCCTTAAGGATTTTATAGGAACAAATTGTGAACTTTTAAGGTCAGACACATATACCTGAACTACTTCATCACCATCCATTTTTCCTGTATTTTTAATATCAACCTTTAATTTAATTTCATCATTAGTCCCAATTTTTAAGGAAGAATAAGTCAAGTTTGAATATTTAAAATCTGAATAGCTTAAACCATACCCAAACGGGTATAAAACATCACCTTTAAAATAACGGTAGGTAATATTTTTCATACTGTAATCTTCAAAGCAAGGAAGCTGTTTAACCGACTTATAAAAGGTCACTGAGAGCCTCCCAGCAGGATTGTAATCGCCAAAAAGAACATCAGCTACCCCATTACCACCCTCTTCACCAGGGTACCAGGCTTCCAGAATCGCAAGAATATGTTTATTTGCCCAATTTACTGCTAAAGCACTTCCATTTAGAAGTATTAATACAACCGGAGTCTTAGTTTGATAAAGAGCTTTTAATAATTTGATTTGCGGCTTTGGGAGTTGAATATGAGTCCTATCTCCTCCTTGAAAACCTATCCTTTGTGTGTTCATCTCTTCACCTTCTAATTGAGGAGACAAACCTCCAACCATTATTACTATTTCAGATTGAGAAGCTAAATCTACGGCTTTTTTAAGCTCATTTTCGCTTTTTTTTCTAATTTTTTTGGAGATTTTGTGATTATTCCATCCGAAAGTAATGGATGCATCTCCACTATTTTCATAATATTCTAGACGTATTGTATAAGTGTTATTTTTTTTTAGATGAATTTTACTGATTCTTGTAGTGGCACTATGATCTTCCCATAAGTCAATAATTTTATTGTCATTAATATAGAGCCGATAACCATCATCTCCGGTTAATCCTAAGGTATATTCCCCTGATTTTTTTACTTGCAAATAGCCGGTCCAGCGAATAGAAAAGTTATCTGAGGGTAAATTTTTATCCGGAGCTTCTTGTTTCCAGTTGAAATCTATAATTGAATCGTAACGAGTAATTACAGGTTCACCTTTTAAAGTCATATTAGAGAAATATTCACCTTTAAGGCCTTTGATTTCAGATAATGATATACCTATACCAGGTGTTAAATTGTTTTGAGGAACAATGCTAAGAGAAGGAATAGTGCTCGTAGCTAAATCACATCCTTTTGTGTATCTGATTGTAGTATTATCAGCTACTTTGTTTTTAATACCCTGGAGAATGGTTACATATTGTGAGGAAGTTCCGTGATAGTTACCTAAAAGAACTTCAATATTATCAGCATTTGGTCCAACCACTGCAATAGATGATAGATCCTTTCTTAAAGGAAGAAGATTATCCTGATTTTTTAAAAGAACAATGGAAGCACAGGATGCTTTTCTGGCCAATTCTCTATGCTTCTTGCAATCAACAATTTCATAGGGTAGGGAAGTATAGGGAACCATTTTTTCTGGATCAAGCATTCCTAGCTTAAATCGTGCCTTGAACAATCGCTTAACAGATATATCGATTATCTCTTCAGTTATAAGTCCGTTTTGTACAGCTTCAAGTAGATACGGGTATTGATTTCCACAATTGAGATCACATCCTGCTTTAACTGCAATAGTTACTGCTTCAGGAGTTGTGGTAACATATTTATGATAGGCATGAATATCGTGTATAGCTCCACAGTCAGATACCACATAACCCTCAAATTTCCATTTATCTCTGAGAATGTCTTTAAGTAAAGTATTACTTGCACAACAGGGTTCCCCGTTAGTTCGGTTATAGGCTCCCATTATGGAGAAAGCTTTTCCTTCAGTTATACATGCCTCAAAAGCTGGTAGGTAAGTATCCCAGAGTACTCGCTGGTTTACTACAGCATTAAAAAGATGTCTTTTAGGTTCAGGACCGCTGTGAACAGCAAAATGTTTTGGAGTGGCAATTACCTTAAAATAAGTAGAATCATTACCTTGCAGACCTTTAATAAATGCTATTCCCATTTGAGCAGTGAGATAGGGATCTTCACCATAGGTCTCCTGACCTCGTCCCCATCTGGGATCTCGAAAAATATTTATATTTGGTGACCAGAATGTAAGTCCATGATAGATAATGTGGTTATCATGCTTTATAGCGTAATGATATTTGGCTCGGGCTTCATCAGAAATAACTGTTGCTACCTGATACATCATATCAGTATCCCAGGTTGCAGCTAGAGCTATAGCCTGTGGAAATACAGTTGCTATTCCAGCACGTGCAACACCATGTAAACATTCATTCCACCAGTTATATTGAGGAATATTTAAGCGTTCAATTGCAGGTGCATTAAATTTCATTTGAGAAATTTTTTCTTCCAGGGTCATATGCAACACAAGATCATTGACTCGTTCCTCTAAAGAAAATTCCGTATTCTGATATTTCTTTTTCTCATTACTTTCATTCTTAATATTATCGGATAAGGAGATAGGTAATATTCTGGTTACAAGAGTAAAGTATAGTGTTATTACATATAGGATACTGATTTTTTTGATACTAAATATCATTTTAAACTCCATTAAATTAATTTGTAGGAAGTTAAAAAATATTAAAGATTTAAAAAACTAATATAATTAATTAATAGAAATCTCATCTGCAAAAATCCAGGCTTTTCCGCCGTATCCTTTATGCCATTCCGGACACATTTTTCTATTTTTCGCTATAATTTTAATGTACTGTGCTTTACAATTATCAACTATTGTTTTCAATTCTTTTATTATTACTCCGGATTTTTTTTCCGGGACTGTATTTTTTACAGAGCCAACTTTTGTAAAATTTTTACCATCTTTTGAAATATAGTACTCAACCGAGAGTGGCATAAATATCCAAGCGTTGATATCCTGCAGAAAACCTATTGATATTTTTTTGATTTCAAGAGGTTTATGAAGATCTACAATTGCTTCTATATCCACACCATGATAGCCCTGCCAGCTACCGCTCCAGTAATTATTATTACCTCGAATATAGTCGATTAAGGCTTTATCACCTCCGGCTGAATACTGAGGAGCATATGGTGTCTTTAGTTCAATATCTCTTTTAAAGGGAATTTTTATAAAATCCACTGACAGGGGATGGCTTCTCAGATCATTTTTAACTGCAACTGCGTTTATAGTACAAGATTCAGTTAAGGTAATCGGTTTTGAATAGAGTGATGAATGTTCATTTGGAATTGAACCATTTAAGGTATAATAAATTTTGACTTTTTTATCAGGATGAAGGATTTCCACTTTTTGTTTTTTATAAAATGTTGTATGAGTATAGGATAAAAATGGTGAGGTAAGGAATTCTTTTTCAATCCTGGAAGATGGATAACTCTCTTTGAATTGACTGAAATGTTTATTTGGTTGATCAGCCATAGTAAAAATCAGTTGTCCACCATTAACGATTTCTTTGTGAGAAACGTATCGTTTGGTATAATTTTGACCATTTAATTTTAAAGAATTAATATACTTATTTTCCTTAGTCAGGTTGCTTGCAGTAATTTTAAAAGTTTCCCCATTTTCTAAATTTATGATAACATCTTTGAAGATAGGACTTCCAAAAACATAGTATTCTTTACCAGGACACAGGGGATAAAAACCGAGTGCACTGAATACATACCAGGCTGACAATTGACCACAATCTTCATTTCCACATAATCCTTCCGGACCAGTTGTATACAAATTTTTCCTGATTTTTTCCACAATTTCCTGAGTTTTCCAGTATTTTCTGGTAAAATTGTAAAGATAAGCCATATGATGGCTGGGTTCATTACCATGCGCATACTGTCCTATCAAACCAGTTATATCTGCCTGATTTCTTCCGGTTAAGGTTTTATCATGGGAAAAAAGAAGATCAAGTTTATTTATAAATTCCGTATCACCGTTAAATAGCGAAATTAATCCCTCAACATCATGGAGTACAAAAAAAGAGTACTGCCAGCTGTTTGCCTCAGTGTATGCTCCGGTAACAGAGGTAGGATCAAAGGGTTCAATCCATTTTCCGTACTTCCGGGCACGCATGAATCCCGTTGATTTATCAAAGAGATATTGATAAAAAAGAGCACTTTTTAAAAAATAATCATAATCTTGCTTTTTATTTAAATTTTTTGCAATTTGCGCAATACACCAGTCATCAAAGGCATACTCAAGGGTTTTGGATACAGATTCGTGTTCAGATTGGGCAGGTATGTAACCATATTTTCGATAGTATTTCAGACCGAAATGATCCTGGTTTGCACTTGTTTTCATAGCTTCATAGATTTTTTCAATATCAAAATCTCTGATTCCCTTAACATAAGCGTCTGTAATCACAGGAATTGAGTGGTATCCAATCATACAGTTTGTTTCCTGGGAAGCCAGTTCCCATACAGGTAAAAGACCACTTTGTTCATATTTTTTAAACATGGTCTTAATAAAATCGACGGTTCGCTTTTGTTCAATAATTGTGAAAAGAGGATGAAGAGCCCGAAAAGTATCCCAGAGAGAAAAAACAGTATGATTTATAAAATCCTCTGCTGTATGAATTTTGCCATCCATTCCCATATATTTTTTATCAACATCCATAAAAGTGTTGGGGGCTATCATAGAATGGTATAGAGCGGTATAAAAGATAGTTTTTTCAGTTTCTTTATTATCATAAATTTCTATTTTTCTTAATTTTCTGTTCCATTCATTTTCTGCTTTTAATTTAACGGCCTGAAAATTCCAGTCTTGAATTTCTTCGTCCAGATTTTTGCGAGCTCCTTCTATACTGACTGCAGAAATACCAACTTTTACAAGAATTACTTCATCCTTTTTGGTTTCAAATCTAACATAGGCTTTTATATCTTTTCCTTCTGCTATTTTTCTTTTTTGTTCAATTTTTCCCTTGTTTACAGTGCCGTACTCCTGAAAAGGTTTTGAAAATTTAGCTACAAAATAGAAACAGTGATTATGTGCCCACCCGGTAGAATGGCGAAATCCTGTGACTTCAGTATCAGAGTTGAATTCTAGGTAAGAATGTACAGTTTTATCATGAATACCGTGAGTAAGATCAATAATCAGGTTAGCGAATTTTGTTTCCGGAAAGGTATACTTATGAAATCCTGCTCTTGTAGTAACTGTGAATTCAGCATTAATGTTATAATCATCCAGCAAGACTGAGTAGTACCCAGGAGAGGCTTTTTCATTGTTATGACTAAACCTTGATCTGTATCCAGAATCATGATCGTCTTTACTTCCAGGACAGAAAAATAGTGGACCTGTTGTAGGCATAAACATAATATCCCCATAATCACTGGCTCCGGTGCCGCTTAAATGAGTATGACTGAATCCCCTGATTGAGGTATCTGAATAGTGATATCCTGAACACCAATCCCATCCTTCCGTATCAGTATCCGGACTTAATTGGACCATACCAAAAGGTAAAGTTGCACCAGGAAAGGTATGCCCATGTCCACCTGTACCGATAAAAGGATCCACATACTTGATACAATTAATTTTTTCCTGAGCATAACAAAATTGACCAGACAAACAAATAATCAATACTATACCTTTTAAAAGTATACAAGAAAGTCGATACATGGTAAACTCCATAATTATTGAAATTTTAAATAAAGTTGTGTTATATAAAATGTAAGAACTTTGTTTGAATTAGTCAAAATATATTTGACTTTAATGCACAAGCAATTTACATTCTTATACAAACTATTTTCATAAATGTTACATAAACTAAAGTGGAGAATTTTCTATGAATTATATAAAATATATGATAAAATCAATGATATTATTATTTTTTATTATCCTTTCTAGTGTAATCCATGCTCAAATTTACCTTGATCCCGAACAGTCAGTAAATAATAGGGTAGATGATCTTTTAAAAAGAATGACTTTGGAAGAAAAAATTGGTCAGATGACCCAAGTTGGACGAGCATTTTTACAAGATAACACACATATTACTCAATACTTTATAGGCTCTATTCTTAGTGGAGGTGGTTCATCTCCGCCCGATTCTTCTTTAAATGGGTGGATAGATATGTATGATACCTATCAATCTTATGCTCTGAGAACCAGGTTGAAAATACCATTAATGTATGGGATTGATGCTGTTCATGGTCATAACAATGTAAAAGGGGCTGTGATTTTTCCTCATAACATAGGAATGGGGTGTACAGGCGATATTGCTTTAGTTGAAGAAGCAGCCAGAATCACTGCCCTGGAAGTTGCTGCTACTGGTATTGATTGGACATTTGCACCATGCATAGCAGTTGCCAGAGACGAACGCTGGGGAAGGACCTATGAAAGTTTCAGCGAAGATCCAGAAATTGTATCATTAATGGGTGCAGCCATGGTAAAAGGATTTCAAAGTAGTGACCTAAAGAATACTACATCAATTCTGGCCTGTGCAAAACATTTTCTGGGTGACGGTGGAACTATCCAGGGAAAAGATCAGGGAAATACTGTTGATATAGAACAGACTCTTCGAACTTTACATTTAACAGGATATAGTACTGCTGTTAAAAATGGAGTCGGATCGGTTATGGCTTCTTTTAATAGCTGGAAGGGTCAGAAAATACATGGCAATAGTTACCTTTTAACTGAGGTGTTAAAAAATGAACTCGGATTTGAAGGATTTATAGTATCAGACTGGGCAGCTATTGATCAGCTTCCAGGGGATTACAGGAGTGATATTAAAACTTCAATAAAAGCTGGAATTGATATGGTTATGGTTCCTGATAAATATTTAACTTTTATAAATTTATTAAAAGAATTAGTTGAAAATCAGAAAATCCCTGAAAGTAGGATAGATGATGCAGTAAAAAGAATCCTGACTATAAAATTTAAACTGGGATTATTTGAACATCCCTATACTGATCGGAGTCTTATGGATACAGTTGGATGTGATTATCACAGAACCGTGGCACGAGAATGTGTCCGTAAATCATTGGTTTTATTAAACAATAAGAAAGGTTTACTTCCCCTACCAAAATCAGATATTAGTATTCAGATTGCTGGTAAAAATGCTGATAATTTAGGTTCTCAATGCGGTGGGTGGACTATAAGCTGGCAGGGTTCTTCTGGAGAGATCACAACAGGTACCACCATTCTTGAAGGGCTTAAAATGGGTGCTCCTGAAGCAGATATTTTTTATAGTCTTACTGGGGAAGAACACCAAAATGTAGATATTGGTATTGCAGTAATTGGAGAAGAACCTTATGCTGAGATGGAAGGTGACTGGGACAGTCTTGTTTTAAGAAGGGAAGATATTCAGACAGTAAAAAATCTAAAAAAAAGCGGCAAATCGGTGATTACAATCCTGATTACCGGTCGCCCCTTAATTATTAATTCCATATTACCCTATAGTGATGCCCTAATTTGTGTTTGGTTGCCAGGAACAGAAGGGGAGGGCGTAGCAGATGTTATTTTCGGAGATTATCCACCTACTGGTAAACTATCTTTTACCTGGCCACAAAGTATGGAGCAAATTCCTATTAATATTGGAGATAGAATATATAAACCACTTTTCCCTTATGGGTATGGAATAACTGAGTATTAAATTATTAAATATCAATTAATCTATTTTAACTAAATGGTTGTATTAAAGGTTCTATGATAAAAGCATTCCCTGAGATCCTGAGGAATTTAATTAAGATAAGACAAGAAAATTTATTATGTTGAATTTTTACGGTACCTAGTTATTCATATTGATTATATTACAGAATAAATTTTTGCTATTAAAAAAGATAGTAGGTAAATTTACATGATTATAATTATTTGCATCTACACTAAATTATCTAAAGAATCAAAGTATAATACTTTTATACTAACAATAAAATAAATTGGAGTATATTTATGGAAAGTTTAAAATTTGAGCATTTAGTCAGTCTTAGTAAAAGGATTGAATTTTGGATTATCAGTCAAATGTTAAAGCAAGGAATTGATGTCTATGTTCCTCTTATTGATGACCAGGCTACAGATGCCATAATACGATTACTTGATGGATCTTTTATAGAAATTCAGATCAATGCAAAATCACAGTATGTTGCAGAAGGTGATGGAGCTTTTTTTTCTGCCATATCTCATGAACCGAAAAAAAATTATTGGTTTATATTTTATTCAGAACGACTAGAAACAATATGGATTATGACCTCAGACGAATTTATTAAAGAATCATACCAAAATAAGTCCGGTAAAAACAAGGACAAAAGAAGCATTAAGTTTAATGGGAGTAAAATTAATAAAAGAACTGGGAAAAAAGAAGAATTTGTTAAAAATAGCTATTTAAAGTATATTGAAACTGATTTTAAAAGGTTACTTGAGTTCTGAGCATATAAAATTAATCAGTAAAAATATTAAAGAATAAAAGAAGTGAAGAGTATATTAAAAAATTGTGAGATAATTTATAATTTGAATTATTTAAAGGAAAATGTCATTAGTATTTTGTCTTATAGAGGCTATATGGAAAATTGATAAGGATAATAATCTTAATTTAAAAGAACATTAAATAAATATACATTATGAAAATTTTTTGGTAAATATATTCTATTAGCAATTTATATTATTAGTAAAATAAGTTTAATTACTTAATTATAATTTTAATATCAGAATTATATTCTCATAGAGGCTTTGGAAAAATTATTTCTTGGGCAGCATCATAGGCATAGGAATCAGTCATCCCTGCAATAAAATCTACCACACATCGTTGTGGATGAGGTGATTTTTCATAAATATGTTTACGTTTAATAATAAAATTTCCAAAGTGATTGGCAATATCTAAGGAAATATTTTTATAATAATTTTTATCAAAACCACCTTTACGAAATAATTTTATTAAATTTATATAGAGTTGCTCAAGGAGTCGGGTTATTATTTCATTATTTTTAGTAATCAAAGGATGGTTATAAATATATGTATAGTTAAATTCTTTTAATTGTACCATTAATTCATATTTTTCATCTGAAAAGCTTATATGATCTTGGTATTGAGAAGATTTTATTACATCCTTTACTAAAGTATCAATAATTTCTCCGTTGGTAGTACCAAGATTATCTTTAATTATTTTGGGTATGTCATTAATAGTAATTAATCCGATGATTATAGCATCTTCGATATCTCTACCAAGATAGGCAATTTTATCTGAAAAACGAACAACACATCCCTCAAAAGTAACAGAAGAATGTTGTCTTTTATGGATATTTTTTAGATCACGATATTCAGGGAGTGGTTTTATAGTTTTTTTAAAGTCCTCACCACAGTGTGAAACTATACCGTCTCTTACAGCATAGGTCAGGTTTAATCCTTTTCCATCCCGAGTGATTTTATCAACTACTTTTAAACTATGCATTTCATGAATAAATCCACCAATATCAGAAGTAAAGCTGTTTAATGCTTTTTCACCGATGTGACCAAAGGGTGCATGACCAAGGTCGTGCCCCAGAGCAATAGCCTGGGCAAGTTCAATATCTAGATTCAATCCTTTACATATAGTACTTGCAATTGTTGATACATGTAGCACATGTTCTATACGTGTACAAATATGATCATTCTGGGGAGAAAAAAATACCTGGGTTTTATACTTCAAACGTCTGAAAGGAGTAGCATGAATTATTGCGGTTTGGTCGCGGAAATAATCACCTCTAATATCAGGTATTCGAGGAATTCTTCTGGTATGATAGATTTTATCAGGTAAAGGATTTTTCATACTTTCTCCAATTAGGTTAATTGATGGTGTCAAACGTAATCTTTATATATAAAAAAATTACTTAGATTTTATCAAAATTTCAATTATAGAATGTTTAATATTCTTTGTATATCCTTTACCAGAAATTTGATATTCAGCATGGGTAATTTCTTTTTCATTAAATAAATACTGACGGATTCTGTCTGCTTGTATATAGGTTGAAAGAGATAAATACTGATCATTAGCTTTTTGATATGAATAAGAATTTATTGAAAGTATTGGGTGGGGAAGATTTTTTATTTGAGCTGCTAAAAATGATAATATATTTTTACCAGATTCTGATAAATCAGTACTGTTTGCTTTAAAAAGCGAATCAGTTTTATATAGCAGTCTTTTTGCAGTATTCAAAGCTGAAACAGCATCAATATCTGCTCCCAATGCTTGATCAGTTTTAGCAGGCGATTGGTCAAAATTATAGATATCTCTGATTTTTATAAATTTATAAAAATATGAATTTTCTGTTTGTGGTCCAAAATCAAATTCATAGTTAGAATGAGCAGTTTTTTTAAGTGGTATATAAATTTTATTATCACGACTTACCCAAACCTTAATATCCTCATCATTACTAACTTCAAATATTTTCAAATCTGCCCCTGAACCATTAATTAGAATATTATCAGTAAATTTAATAATTAAAGTTCCTCCATTTCCAAGTGATACAAAGCCTGTATCGTTATCTGATACACAGTCCGGTTTTCCGAGAGCTTTTTGTGTATTTTGATATTTTTGAGAGGGCTCATCACCAGTATTTTCTCCTAATGCACCAGGATCATATAAAATAATTGAATCAGCAAAGGATATTTTTTCAAATAATATTTTATTTTGATTTAGGTATACTGATGAATCTGCTTGTAAAGAAGTAGTTTGAGAAACCGCTTTAAGGACAATTAAACATATAATATTTATTGTAATAAATAACTTCATAGACATCATGATTTATTAACAAACAATAAAAGATATCAGCTAAATTTTATAATCGTAATATATTTCACATAATGAAGATTGAATTAAAATGTTTATTTTCCTATAATCAAAATTCCAAATTAAAAAATTGATTTTTAAAATATAAACTCGTTTTAAATATAAATCAAAATTTTAAAATGTAAAAATTTTTTTTTA
>CAYUAG010000019.1:42620-44710 GCA_964442615.1 uncultured bacterium | reverse complement strand
GGGAATACCGGGAAACGGTAAAAATAAAGATGAAATTTTTAATTTAGCAGACAGACAGGAGGTTGAAAAAAGGCTTGAATTGTATGCCAGGAGGTGAGGGAAAAAAAGATTGGCTAAAATTTAATTTATGATTTTTTAAAAAAACAATATTGTTTAATAGAATATCCCATTTTTAATGGTATAGATAATAACTGATAAGAAAGTGAATAGTTGCTATGATATTTTTTTTAATTTGTGATTTCAATATAAGAAATATTATGTTTGTTTATAATTACATCGATAGAAGCTGTGTTCTTGGTTTTTACAAAAATATCAGCATCTTTAATGTCTCTTAAAAATTGTTGATCTTCTGTTTGGACATCAGTGTTGTTTGTGAGATAAATAGTTATTAGCATTGTTAATCTCCTTATAGTTTAATTTTTAAAATAATAAGTAAAGTATATGAAATTAGTTATGGAAAATCAAGTAAATTATTAAGTCATTTCGGAAACCGTTTCACTAATTTCCGAAACGATCGAATTATGTTTAGAAGGAAGAACTACCGCCCTACGAACTCGAGTTGTATTTAAAGCGGAACTAAATATGAAAAGTTTAATTCTCACCTTTATTTGTCTAACTTGCATTATTCATGAATTTCACTAAACAAACATCTAAATTGCAGGTAAACAAATATTTATATCATTGACATTTCCATAACCCACTTTTATCACGAAGTACACGAAGGAATAATAATTATTCAGATTAATCAAAATTTATTAATCCGATAAATTCAATTTTTTCAATTTATTATGGCCTTATAGATCTTAAATATTAGTCTGTTTTACTTCGTGCCCTTCGTGCGTTTCATGGTATATAAATTTTCCAGGATAAATAAAATTTATTCTATAAATTAATTTTCCTTGACATTTTCCTAATGTTTTCTTATAATTAAATATTAATAATTTGTTTCTTTATTATTATTGTACATGTTTATGAAGTGCAGGAATTTACTATTTTTTACTTATTGAACCCTCTTCTGTGAAAAACAATCATTTTCTGGTGTCTGAAGTCTCAACAGGTTTAAAAAATAAATTTGAGCAAGGTTTCAATATTAGGAAATTTATTGTATTAGCCATTTTTTCTTCTTTTAGGAAAAATCTTTGATGAATTTGGAAAATATACTATTTTATTCACTTTAATAAATAAAAATTATATTTAACAAATTAGAAGAAGAGAAAAGCATATCAAGATTCAAATTTTTGTGTATTATGAAATTGTTTTGTCTGAGTACGGTAACTAATACCCAGTATACATACAAATTTACCAATAACACCCATTTGGGGAAGGCCATGAGCGTGGCCGCAAGCATAGGAAACATTTTTTGAGAGGTGATTCATGAAGATTTTTAAGAACACTTTTTTTGTAATTTTCTTACTATCGTTTCAAACCATACCGGGTTTTTGTCAGCAGGGGCAGGTTTTACTGAAGGTTCAAATGGATGCATGGGGCAAGACTCGGATTTCAGAACTGCGGGAAAATGAAATCGATTCTCAATCAGTGGATTTCAGTGAAAAGGGGGATTTATTTACATCTGTTACTTTTTCTATAATTAGCGGAACCACAACTGCACCAAACCTGACCTACACAGATTATTCCTGGTTTGATTATTTTAAATCTACTTTAGCCATTTTTGTTAAAGTGAAAAATATCGGGGACGGTCTTCTCGGTGATGAAGCAGGTCCGAGCATTCTGGGTTACTACTTATCTGAAGATAGGAATATCACGACCTCTGATATTGAAATTGGTACGGATGCTGTTCCGGCTCTGGAGTTGGGCCAAATTAGTACCCAGGAAATATATGTGGATCTGGCCGATGTTCCCGGTTTAATTAGATCCGAACATAATTTCTTAAATCAACCGGTTTATTATGTGGGTTTTATTGTGGACAAGAAAAATCAGGTTGCTGAATTAAATGAAAATGATAATGCTTATCATTGGGACAGTCCCACAGTGACTTTCGCGGATCTTAAACCTCATTTTCCCACTTCTGACTACCCCTATGCCTTTTGTGGATCTGTGTTGCATATTTATGCTTATATAAACAATTTAGG
>CAYUAG010000019.1:0-42610 GCA_964442615.1 uncultured bacterium | reverse complement strand
ATTCAACAGCAAGTTCAACAGGCTACTATTTGTCAAAAACAAATAATCCGGCAAAAAAGTATTTTATAGGAAACAAGGCTGTTAGACCACTTTTGTGGAGTGATTCAATTTATTTACAATTTTCTGTTGACGTGAATACTCTGGACACATTGCCAACCGGGACAAACGAATATTATATACATGTTAAAGCCGATTACACTGATGAAATTTTAGAGATCCGTGAGGATAATAACGAGACACAATTCTGGGGTCCCATTAGCATCACACGAGAGGATACAGATGTTGACGAAAAATCCCGAACTGATGAGCTGCCAGATAAAGTCATTCTGCACCAAAACTTTCCCAATCCTTCTAATCCGGCAACCACGATTCAGTATACTATTCCAGAAAGCGGTAAAGTCCTGCTAAAAATATTCGATATCAATGGAAAGGAAATTCTAACACTGATAAATGCAATCCAAACACCGGGATTTCATTCTATCATCTGGGATGGCAATGACCAATTTAGCCGGAATGTCAGTTCGGGCGTTTATTTTTATCGGTTAGAGACCAGTTTAAATCAGGAAATACGGAAGATGTTGTTAATAAGGTAGTTTTGGGATTATCCTAAAATTTAGTTAATTGTTATAATTTATCATGATATAGTTCAGACCTAGGATGATTCATGCAATTCTTTTTATGAAAACAGTAGGAGAGGAAAAATATCCATCATTTACCCTGTAAAATAATTTTAATTTTTTTGAAAAAATGAAATTATAATATGATATTTACATTATTTGAAAGGGCGATAATTCAATTAATATATCTCAAGGGGTAAATAAAATAACCCGATAAAAAACCAGAGGTTACAAATGATCGGTAAAACCATATCCCACTATAAAATCATCGAAAAAATCGGCAGTGGTGGCATGGGCACTGTTTATAAAGCCCAAGATACCAAACTTGACCGCTTAGTGGCCCTCAAGTTCCTTCCCCCCCATCTCAGTCAGGCTGAAGAAGAAAAAAAACGCTTCATCCATGAAGCCAAGGCCGCCTCGGCCCTGGACCATAATAACATTTGTACCGTCTATGAAATCAACGAAACCCAAGACAGGCAGATGTTCATCGCCATGGTTTGCTATGATGGTGAATCGCTTAAAGACAAAATTGACCGTGGCCCATTGCCAATTGATGAAGCAATGGATATCGCCATTCAAATGGCACAGGGATTGGACAAGGCACATGCCAAAAAAATTGTGCAATCGGGACATCAAACCCGCCAATGTCTTTCAGATTGCTGCAGAGATTAGCGAAAGCGGTCTCTGTAGCAAGGTTTGGAAAGAACTCTAAATATCTCATTTCGGAAACCGTTTCACTCATTTCCGAAACGATCGAAACGAATTATTTCATTCATTACAGATTACTATAGTGATTAACGTCAGCAGTCTATGTAGTAATGAAGGGTTCTAAAAATAACCGATCGAATAAATTAAATAGGAAAAAAAACATGAGATCTCGTTATCGGATAACTTCTGATTCAGGCTGTTATTTTGTGACTTCAACTATTATAGACTGGGTGCCTCTTATCATTAATGATGATATTTTTATGATAATACTAAAAAGTTTTCAATTCTGCCAGGAGAATAAAGGATTACAATTATTAGGATTTGTAATAATGCCTAATCACTTTCATGCGATTATTAATATGGAAAAATCTGAAAAAATTCCATCTGTTATAAGAGATCTAAAACGTCATACTTCCCAAGAGATTAGTAAATACCTGGAAAATCACAGTCGGCGAAAATTATTTTGGAAAGACCATTTCTATGGGGGAAAAGTTAATAATGTTTGGCAAGAAGGATATCATCCTGAGATGATAAAATCGGATAAATGGTTTTTACAGAAACTTGATTATGTTCATAACAATCCAGTAAAAGCTGGTTTTGTTGAAAAACCGGAGTATTGGAAGTATTCCAGTGCAAGGAATTATATTTCAAGTGATCATTCCTTGATTAAATTGGATTTTAACGGATTGTAAAGATTATAAGATCATTTTGGGTATCTTATTTTAGGTGCATACATAGATTGCTACAGAGATAAGCGTCAGCGGTCTCTGTAGCAATAAGTCGTTTCGGAAACCGTTTCACTCATTTCCGAAACCATCGAAAGGGATTTATCTCCCCCTATACCTTATACCCTTTACACCCCCTTTCTAACTCTTTCCAAAATATCCTCAACTTTTACAAGATCATCCTCACCCACATAAACGAGTATAAAATCCTTAAAAGAAGTCACCCATACCAGCTGACCTTGTCTGTCCTTGAGAGTAAATCCCATTCGGTTTGCAAGGTAATCAGAGAATTTACTGTTTCCTTTTAAATGATCCTCAGCATTTTGAAACCATTCTTCCCTCACAGAGCTGTTCGGATAGTGCAGTAAAAACAGTTTGTATCCTTTATACTCTCCCACCACTCCCTTGGTAACACCAAAAATATTCTCAGTATCGAATTCATACTGATTGTATAATCCCAGATTTCCCTCTATATAGGTAATTTTTAAACATGAATCTGACCGGTTTGTTAAATAATTGGTCAGGGCAGGAGGTGTGCCTTTTTCAGTAATTTTATCATCAATGGTTCCGGCTATTTTTTTCAGGCTTTCCCGGGTAGCACTATCAGTATCAAACCCGATCAGAGTAACTACATAGGGTCCTTTCCAGAAATTGAGATAATATTCTTCCATTCTTCCCTCGGTTCCAATAGGTATATCTTTACCATTTCCTCCGATCTTAAAAGAATACATACCATAAGCACTGACCGCATCCTCCATTTCATAGATTTCAACATTGATTGAAGTTCCATCTTTATGGGAATAGGAATGGATTACAGCTCTTTTAAAACCATACTCATAGTAAATTTCTGCTCCCCCGTTAATGAGAAGAAACAGATCCTCTCCTTCAGCATATTGAGGTTCTCCAAAGGGTTTCCAATCCTTCAACTGGTTTTGATCTGGCAAAAGAGTGAATAACTCTTTTCTATCCTCAGCAAATTTCTGAGAACAAAAAATCAAACCACTTATTATTCCGATTAAAAAAACAAAAATGAGTGCATTCTTAACTGTCATATCGCTCCTTTAGATCTTATCCTTCAATTTCTTTAATGGTCAAGGAAGTAAGATCCATTTCCCCCAGCCCATGTTCATGGGCCCTGGTGATCATCTCTACCTTATTACTCTCCAGTCCCCTGATCTCTGCACAATAGGAGTCCACAGCTACGGCATTACTGCCTGCAACAATTTTCTGGGATTTTTTAATATCCCCGGGTCCGGCAGGACCATTGGTAAGCACAAATTCGGTTGCATCAGCTACACAAAGATCTGGTTTGCGCACAAGATTCAAATCCGCAATGCACTGGGAAAGATGTTCAATATCATCATAGCCTCCTTTTGCACCTGAACCATAATGAAAAAACCGGTTGGTGGAATGGGAACAGGCACCCATCATATTTTTTAAATTGCAGGAAAAGCGGGTACCAGAGTGATCCTTACATATAGGAATATCAATAACCACATCACATTCCATAAGGGCAGGCGAGACATGTGCTTTTTTCAACTTCTTCCCTTTTGAAATCTCAACTTCTACATTCTTCCCTCCAGAGGGCTTAATGGAAGATATCTCATCTTTGAAATTTTCGACCAGACTGCTTCTGTTCCAATATGAGCTCCCTGCATCTTCAATACTGTAGATCTCCTTGGCTCCGGCTTCAAAGCACATTTTTACCACTGCCAGGGCAATATCAGGATTTGCATAGGTACCAGGATTTTTCCAGGGAGAATTAATAAGAAGCCCAACTTTTGCATTTAGGGTGACAAAATTTTTCATGCCTCCTAAAACATCCACAGCTTTAATGGTATTTCCAAAATAATCAGTTCCAGTTACCACCGCCAGATCAGGAGTTATACTGGAAATTAATCCACCGGTTTTTGATAAACTTATTTTGGATAATAAGGCTGTTCCTGCAAATGAAGCTGCTCCTACAGTTATACTTTTCTTTAAAAAATCACGTCTTTTCATGGATAATTCTCCTCTGTAAAGCAAATATTACGATATCATATTTAAGTTAAAGTATACATTTCTTGTTTCCCTAGTTACTGGAAAGAAGATTACAGCTTCTGAATAGTTACCTCTGACGCTAGTACCTGGCTTCTAATCCCAAGCCACCAGCTGCTTCTAATTCATTATCTAAACCAATAATCAAGAAAACCTAGAAAAAATCACACTTTTACTTCATTTATTTTTACTTTGGTTACATCCATCTCACCCAAACCATGTGCATGGCCTTTACGAATATGAAGTATATTTTCGGGTTCAAGCCCCCATAACCTGCAACAGTAAGAATCCATGGCAATCCGGTCAGTTCCTGCCACTACTTTTTGAGGTTTAATTAGTTCACCTGGTCCAAAAGGGCCATTGCTAGTAATAAATTCAGTAGCATCAGTGATACAAAGATCCGGTTTGATTATGGTATTAAGGTCAGCAATACACTGATCCAGATAGTCTATGGCATTGATTTCTGTTTGCCATCCTTTTTTATGAAAGGAACGGTTGGTATTACCGGAACTCAGTCCCATGAGGTTTTTCATGGTTCCGGTAAACTTGTTTCCAGCATGATCCTTGGTAATGGGCATATCAATAAAAACCTCAAAATCATACAATGGTTTCATGATATCAGCCTTTTCTAAAATAACTCCCTTGGGAATAGGGATAGTTTTAAATTGGGAGTCATCTCTTCGATCAACAATAACCAAATCTATACCTTCTTGGTCAACAACTTTTTTCAATCCTGTTGCCTCCCAGTTCTGAATAGGAAGCTGGCTGATGCAACCAATTTTACCTGCACCTGCTTTCTTGCACATCTGAATTGTTGCCTGTAAAATCTGGGGTTTGGTAAAGGTTCCGGGATTGTTGCGCTGCGGATTTGCTAATATTGCCACCCGTGATCCCTTAGCAACAAAGGTTTCCATACCTCCTAATGCCTCTATTGCTTTAACTGTATTGAGAGCATAATCTTCCCCCTGAACCACAGCCATCCCAAGGTCCGAGACTTTTTTTGCTGTTGAGGCTTTCTTTTTGCCGCATCCGCTAATTACTCCTCCCCCAAGCAGGGAAGCAGCTCCTAAGACAGTAGTTTGTTTGATAAAGGAACGGCGGTCAATTTTCTTTCCCATAATTTTCTCCTTTCCTCTAATAACGTAGTGTCAAAAAATTTAGGTTTGTTTTTCTTTAACTTTTTTATTCTCAAATATTTATATTATATTTAACTTGTCTCCTCCCCCTGATGAGGATATATTTTTGTAATTTTCATCATTGTTATAGAATTGTCATCGCCCCTTTTTGTAAAAAAATCTCCCTAAATCCCTCTTTAAGAAAGAGGGACTTAAGGGTAAATCCATTTCTTATAATGCCCCCATAATTTAAGTAAGAACAATTTATTAAAGCCCCCTTTTTTAAAGGGAGTTTGGGGGATTTAATACCGCCCACTTTTTGTTTTTTATAACCAAATTTCATGGTTCCCTCTTCAATCACGATAGTGAATTCCATCAACTTTTAAATAATTATCGCTTCTCCTTTTTTCATAAAACTTTTGACACTACCTCTAATAAAAAAATTAAATTTTGAAAGCTCTATAATTTACTCTTATGATGGCAGTGTCAATAATTAATAATCTGGAAAAACTCTAATAATTATTACCTTCCCAGAAGTTTGAAACTTCCGGGAAGGTTTAAACAAAACTCTAATGTATTAATATACAAATGATGGATAAGAGTTTCAAGAAAGTTTTTAAAATCAATTTTTTCCCTTGATATTCTCTTTATATTTTTTTATCATTAATTATATCTTTATTATCATAGTACATGTTATTGTTTATGAAGTACAGGAAACCACAACTTTTACTTATTGACCTTTCTAAGGAGGAAAGAAAAATGACACCCAAATTTAAACTTTTTATAATCATATGGACAGGTTTGTCGATTATTTTTTTAATGTTTTGCAAAAGCCCTACTAATGATGACACAACTGGCGAATGGCAAACGGTTTTCTTTGATGATTTCAACAGGAGTGACGGTTCTGCAGGAAGCAACTATACCGTACAAATAGAAAGTGGTTCAGGTGTACTTTCAATTTCAAATAATATGTTGCAGTTATCAGGAGGAGTATACTACGCAATTAGATGTGTTAATGAGGTTACAAATGATGTAATCCGAGTGAGTGTAAAATGCAGTACAACAGTCGCAACTTCAGGTGGCAACAGCTATGGTTTTGCTGTAGGTGCCCGAAGCAGTATACTCGCTGCTGGGCAAGAAGGATATGCTGGTGCTGTTTTTATGGATACGGATTCAATCGGAATTATTAAAATGTCCGGGACTGCTTTTCCTGCCACTCTTATATCTGAAGCTTATGATGTACAAGAAAACAGATTTTATTTACTGGAATTAACTGTTAACAAGAAAGACCTTACATTTATTTTGAAAGACTTGATAACCGGGATAGCTGACACATTAACTTTTAAAGATACTGGTTCAACTCTTACTGGGGGTATAGTTGCTATAAGCGGTATTCAAGACGATGGGGATATAATTTACTTTGATGATTTCAAGATTGAAAAATACGAATAATTTTATAACTCCGCAGGGGCTCATACCCCTGTGGTAAAGCTAAGAATAAATACAAATTATAATTTAAAAAAATCTTTATTCATGCCGCAGAGCAATAATGGGATCAAGCCGTGCAGCTTTGGAAGCAGGATATATCCCAAAAAATAGGCCTACGGCAGAAGAAAAACCCAAACCTACAAGTATAGACCACACAGGTACAATCGAAGGTATGGGAGTAACTGCTCCTACCAATTGACCTAAACCTATACCAAAAAAAACCCCAATCAATCCCCCAACTCCGGAAAGAACAATCGCTTCCACAATAAACTGCCAGAGAATATCCTTCTTTCTGGCACCAATAGATTTTCGAATACCTATTTCTCTGGTACGTTCAGTAACGGAGACCAGCATAATATTCATAATCCCTATTCCCCCCACTAAAAGGGAAATCATGGCAATTCCAATAGAAGCAGTAAACACCACCCCGGTTAAATTTCTCCATGTTTCAGTAAGAGAATCCCTGGTTATTACTTCAAAATCATTTTCTTTTCCAGGTGGTACTTTACGCTCCACTCTCAAAATTCCAATAACCTCATCTATAGCAGCATTGATCAATTCTGGTGTTCTTGCCTGAATAGCTATATCTATGTCCCATTCTTTACCAAAAACTTTGTGAAAGGTTGTATAAGGAATTGCCACCAGATTGTCCTGACTGGATCCAAAAATACTTCCCTTCTCTTCCAAAATTCCAATAATCTGAAGTTTTGCAGGACCTATACGAATATACTGTCCCACAGGATCTATAAAGGGAAAAAGTATCTCTTTGATATCCATACCAATAACACAAACTTTTCTTGATGAACGTATATCAAAACTTTTTATAAATCTTCCTGACTCTACATATCGTCCATTAATTATCTGCCAATCTTCAGATGCTCCGTAAACTATAACATCTGCATTGGTCTTTTCCCCCTGAAAACGAACAGTTTGTCCCCACATATAAAGTTCAGGATTTACCCGTGTTATTAAACTACCTCTCTCTTTTATAGTCTCAGCATGTTCAACCGTAATATCTTTTCTGTTTCTGTATTTTTCATCCAAATGACCGGTACGAATAGCAGGATATTTCTGTACAAAAAAGGTGTTTGTTCCTATCTGTTCAAACTGCTCTTCTACAGTTGCATTAATACCTCTGACAATGGTCATCATCCCTATCACTGTCATAACACCTATCACAATCCCAAGGGTTGTCAGCACAGCTCTAAGTTTATTTGTTCTCAAAGCTCCTAAAGCTATCATAAAACTTTCTTTAAAATCCATCAGAATACCTATATAATAAATTTAGATAACATCATTATCTAAATTTGCATCTTTTAGTTTTGCATCACTTAAATCAACATTAACCAAATGGGCACCCTGTAAATTTGCTTTGGTTAAATCTGCTTTTTTTAAAACTGCCCGCTGGAGATGAGCATTTCTTAGATCAGCTCCTCTAAGATTAGTATTAATCATACTGGCCCGCTTCAATTTAGCATTTTTTAAATTACACCCTTCTAAATTTGCTTTATCTAAACGAGCACCAAAAAGTGAAAGTCTTTGCATATCAGTTCCTTTTATTACTGCACTTTCAAGATTTGTATCCTGGAAATTAGCACCTTCCAGAATTGCTCCCTGTAAATCAGCACTTTTTAAATTCGCCCCGAAAAAAAATGCATTTCTCAAATCAGCTCCAGTTAATTTTGCTCCTTCCAGATTCGCATTTTGAAAATGAGCATTACTAAAATCAGCATTACTGAAATCACCATTTTTTAAATTCGCATAGGAAAGATCTGCTTTACTAAGGTCCTTACCACTTAAAGATACTCCTTGCTTAACTTTTTTGATAATCTCTTCTCTGGATAGTTCACTCATCATCTCCTCCTGTTGAATAACTGGTTATAGCTTCATCAACTGTATCAAATAATTTGATAACCTGATCCAATTTTGTCACCTCTATAGGACGCCTCACTCTATCAGATGCTTCCGCTATGCGCAAATCCCCATCACTCCCCCGCAGCGTGGTTAAACAGGACATGATAATACCTAGTCCTGAGCTGTTCATCCACTTTAAATCTTTCATAGAGAGTATAACATTTGGTCTATCTTCTTCAATAGTTTTATAAATCCGTTCTTGTAAAGGTTTTGTCTCCTCCCCACCCATTAATTCTCCAGAAAGACTTAATATCAAGATATCCTTAACTGTTTTTTCATCTATTTTCATATATATTACCTCCTAGAATTCAACTGTTTTCTTATTTAAATTAACTGTTTTGTTATAACTCATGAATAAATATTTTCTGCTTACTAATTTGGATTATTAATAATCAATAGCCACTAAGGCACAAAGAAACAAATGAATAGATAAAATTAAATTGTAAAACTTATTTATATTGTTATGTCTATTATTAAGCATCATTAATCCTTATTTTTCTGACACTTAGTGTCTTTGAATCTTTGTGGTTATTGATTGTTCACGCCAATTATATTGAACTTACAGCATCAATTAATTGTTTTACTTCTATTGTTCTTAGAAAATGATAAGATTAAATTCACATTAAGAATCACTCATATCGTAATGACTCAATCGGATTCAATCGGGCTGCTTTGCTGGCAGGATATAATCCAAAAAATATTCCCACTGCAGACGAAAATCCTATTCCCAAAAAAATTGACCAGCCTGTAATTGTAGTAGGAAGCGGAGAAATAGATGCTATAATTTTCCCTATTCCAAAACCCAGACCTATTCCAATCAATCCTCCCATAGCACTAATAACAACTGATTCTATTAGAAACTGCCATAAAATATTTCTTCTTTTTGCTCCTATTGCCTTTCTGATGCCTATCTCTCTGGTACGTTCAGTAACTGAGACTAACATTATATTCATTATTCCAATTCCGCCAACTAATAATGATATTGCTCCTACTCCTATAGCAGCAGCATATAAAGTAGAAGTAAGGTTATTATACAACTCCATTATCATATCCATCTGATTAACTGAAAAATCATCCTCTTCTCCGGGTGGAACTTTTCTTACTCTCCTTAAGATACCACGTATTTGATCCTTGGTTTGATCAATCAATTCTGGATTTTCTACATTTACTGTAATGGTTAGACTGCGGCTACTGCCGTAAAGTTTATAAAAAACACCTATTGGAAGTCGGACTTCCTGATCTAAATTATGCCCAAATACATCTCCCTGTTTCTCTAACACTCCCACAATTCTAAATTTATAACCACCAATCTTTATTCGCTTGCCTATGGGATCTTCATTTTTAAATAAATTTTCTGCAATATCTGATCCTGCCACACATACCAAACGTCTGTGCTGAACATCCATAGCTGTCAAATCTCTACCAATTTCTGTATAGACACCTGTAGTCTTTACCTCATTGGTTCCTGTTATTCTAACATTCTCTAAAAACTCACTTTTATATTTTATAGTTCTTCTGGTTTGCATAGAGGGAGAAATGGCAGCAGGAATGGTTAAAAATTCTTCCAGAGCCTCTACTTCCTTCATGGTAATATCTTTCCTGTTTCGTATCTCATCCCAATCCACCCGTTGGGCCCAGGGAAACTTCTGTACATACAACACATTTGAACCAAGGGATGATATCTCATCCCCAAAAGCCTTATCTAATCCTTCTGTTATTGATACAATACCTATAACTGTTGTAACCCCAACAATTATTCCCAGAAGGGTTAGAAAAGCACGCAGTTTATTTGTACGTAATGCATCCCAGGCTATTTTAATAGCTTCCCATAATTCAATAAAAGCTCTCATTCTTCCTCCACATACCTAAGAAAATCACCCTGCTTCATCTCTTTCAACTTTTCCATCTCTTAATCGTATGATACGATCAGAATGTTCTGCAATATACTCCTCATGTGTAACAAGAATAATAGTATTCTCTTCTTCATGAATCCTTTCGAATATTTCCATTATCTCATCCCCAGTGCGGGTATCAAGATTACCTGTAGGCTCATCAGCAAGAATAATGGAAGGATTATTCACAAGTGCACGGGCAATAGCAACTCTCTGACGCTGTCCACCTGATAATTCATTGGGTTGATGCTTCATACGATCCTTTAAACCAACCTCTTCTAAAGTTTTCTCTGCCTGCATCTTTCGCTCGGAAGCAGATTTTCCACTATAAATCAGAGGAAGTTCAACATTATGGAGTGCTGTTGCTCTGGGTAAAAGATTGAAAGTCTGAAAAACAAAGCCAATCTCCCTATTCCTGATTCCAGCCATTTCATCATCATCCATTGTACTTACATTTGTTTCATTTAAACTATAATCTCCTGATGTAGGAGAATCCAAACATCCAAGAATATTCATTAATGTTGATTTACCAGAACCAGAAGGCCCCATAATAGCAACATATTCTCCTTTATTAATTCCAACATCAATTCCATTTAAAGCATGAACAACTTCAAGCCCTACATGATATTCTTTGATTAAATTTTTAACATCAATTAACATATTAGTAAATCCTCATATTAAATCATTGCTATATCAATTTTTCAAAGAGTTATTAATTTTAATTTTGTCACCATCATTAATTTTTTTTGAGAGTATCTCAAAACTTCCACTTACAACCTCATCTCCCTCTTCAACTCCTTTTAATATCTCCCATTCTATATCACTGGATATACCTGTTTTTACTGCTACTTGATGGGCAACTTCATCTTTAACCACAAAAACAACTTCTACTGGCTCTTTTTTTACAAATTTTTCTTTTTTATCAGAAACATCAGATTCTTGCTCCTCAATTTTTTTCTCTTTACTTCCACCCTGTTCTTTCACATCATTTTCTGCTTCACTCTTCGGTTCTAAGGGTTCTCTTACGGTTATACATTGAATCGGAACTTTTAATGTATTTTTATGTGTTTCAGTTTGAATATCAACAGTGGATGACATACCAGGACGTATTCCTTCTGGCTTATTAACCATTGCAACCTTAATAAGAAAATTTGTCACCTCTTCCTGAGTCCCGGTTCCTCTTGTTTCACCAGTATTTGCAATTTCTGTAACAATTCCTTTGAATATAGTATCAGGATAAGCATCAACACTTATTTCAGCTGTATCATTTTCTGACACAAAAATGACATCATTTTCATCTATTTCTGTTTCAGCCACCATTTTAGTCAAATCTGAAATAACCATGATAACATCCAGGGTAAACTGGGATCCCTGAACCATCTCACCAACTTTCTTGTTTAATTTACTTACCGTACCTTCCATAGGTGAGTAAATGATGGTCTTGGATAAATCATCTTGAGCCTTTTCAAGTGCAGCTCTATACTGTTCTACTTGTGCTTGTGCCTGTTCGTAAGACGACTTGGCGATCTCTAGTTCTGCTTCTGAAATCAAATTATCATTAAATAAAGTTTTTGCCCGTTCATATTCACTTTTAGCTTTATTATACCCTGCTTGTGCATATTTTAAATTCGATTTTGCCTGATCAACTGCTGCTTTGTAGTCTGTCTGTTTAAGCTGCGCTAAAAACTGTCCTTCTTTTACATAATCTCCTTCTTCAACTCCAAGGTCAATGAGTTTTGCGTTTACTCTGGCAGAAACCTTAACCTGAACTTCAGGTTGTATTTTAGCAGAGCCTGAGACAGAAGAGGTTATATCACCTTTTACAATTTTCTCAGTCTGAACCGTAAATTTATACCCTCCTCCTTTTGAAGAATTTAGTATAATAATAATCACCACCACAAGTAGGAAACCAAGAAATATAAAAAGTTTCTTTTTATTCTTTTTCTGCATTGAGATTCTCCCCATTATATTTTACACTACTTTACCAATACACCCATAGCTTTTTCAATCCAGGCTATTGCATATTTATAATCATATAAAGCCTGGATATGATTACTTTTTGCCTGGCTATATGAGACTTGAGCATATAATAAATCAAGCATAGTTCCGGAACCTAATCTGTACTTCTCTTTATTCAATCTTAAATCCTCTTCTGCTGAATCAACTGTCTCCTGGGTTACTCCTATCTTCTTCTTTGCCTGATTAAGATAAAAATATGACTGTTGAGCTTCCAGGGCAACATCCCTTTTAACCTGTTCCATCTCTTTAATCTGAGACATTTTATTGAGTTTTGCCTTGCTCACTTCAGCTATACGGGAAAATCCCTGAAAAATCGGCATTGAAGCACCAATACCCAAATACCAACTATAGTCTGTATCAAACATATTCTTTAACTCATTAATATCGCTATGACTCCATGAGTAGGAATAATAAGCACCTATTGAAGGTAAAAAACTACTCACTGCCATACCAACAGAAGCTTTGGAAGCTTTGAGGTCGAATTGATTTTTTAATAAATTAGGATGATATTGAAAAGCATTGTTTACCACATTTTCATAATCAATTGCATATTCAGGGATATCTAACTTACCTATAACCTTTATTTTATTATTAACATCAAATCCCAGCACATGGTTTAAACTTGCTCGGGCTACAGATAAGTCATTCTGAGCTGTAATTAAAGAAAGTCTGTCATTTTCTAATCGAACTTTAGCTTTAAGTACATCAGATTTTGGTACTTTTCCCACTTCAAATAATACTTGAGCTCTTTTGTATGACTCTTCTGAAGATTTTAAAGTCTCTTCTGCTACTTCCAGGAGTTTCTCAGCTTTAAGAAGATTATAATATCTTTCCTTTACTATCAAGATTGTATTCTGTTTGGTTAATTTAAAATTATATTCTGAACTCTTCTTTTCTGCTAAAGTTCTTTTTATATTAAAAATATTATAGCCTCCATTAAAAAAAGTCTCACTTACTGAAACACCAACATTTGATGACCAGGACTGTATCTCATTCGGTTGAACTGGAACAGGAATTCCTGTTCTGGGATCAATCTTTAACCTGGAAGAAGGCCCTCTCACAGAATGGTAATAACTCAACTCAGCATTAATACTAGGTAATAAACTTGACAGGGAAGTTATTACCTCCTTACCTGCAATTTTCAGGGAAAACTCACTCATAATAATATCAGGATTCTGCTGTAGGGCAATTTCTACACACTCATCTACTGTTAATTCCTTTTCCTGCCCAAAACTAAAAGAAACAGTTAAAATAAATAAAAAAACAAAAACTAAAGGATAAAATCGTTTCATAACCTAACTCCTTATTAATTTACATACCCAATATTCCACCCAACAGGCTCCCTATTGCCACTACAAAAACTATATAGACAACCCATAGGGAAATGACCATGGTAATGGATTTCTTTAGGGAAAATTTGTACACTACTGAAAATCCGATAATCCAGAGAACAAGTGTCCAGATAGTAAAAATATCAAACCTGGATAAAATTCTGTACAATATGGTTTTGCTTGCACCCAACTGAGGAGTTGGCAGTAAAATCGCTAAACTGGTTGTCACTCCAAATCTGGTTCCTTTACTCATAATGAGATATGTAAACAAAGCTGATTGCACTATTCCAATAATTCCACTCCAACTAACCACAGAAAAAACATTTTTAAATTTTGTTTTGCCACCCATAATTGTATTTCCGGTAAATAGGAAAATACCTCCTAAAATAAGCCAGACTATTAAAATGCCAATTGGTGCAACAATAAAACCAATATATCTCATAAATCCTTGCATTCTTTCTTGAGCTACCTCGATCTGTTCAGCACTCAGACCTCGTGCTTTCATAGCTTCTATCTGATCGCTGATACTAATATCCAGTACTAAAAATTGTGAGATAGTAACCACAATCACAATAATTATAAATGGAACCAGCCAGGATGGTCTTTTATCAATTGCTACAAAGGTCTCTTTGGGAGATGTGAATATACCAACAATTTTTTCAAATAAAGTCATATCCTTTTCCCTCCTTTAAATTATAGTATACTTAACGTAAATCCATAACAAATGTTTCAGAATAAGTCTATATTTTTTTGGTGTAGTCATAAAGTATCTTTAAAATTAGCCAAGACCTGGCAGGTATATGATCAAGAACTTAATAGTAATTCAAAACCCCTTAATCCTCAACAAGATAATCATTTTTTATTTTAAATAAATACTCCAGAGCCTGATCATGTTCATTAGGAATTTCTCCCTCTAAAATAGCTTCCTCAATAGCTTTTTTCAACTTACCTACCATTGGACCTGGTTTTAGCTTACACACCTCCATTATCTCATCACCTCTTACCGGGGATTGAAAAGCTCTTAATTTGTCCTTTTCCTCGACTTCTTTCATTCTTTTCCAGACATTATCGAAATTTTTCAGATGTTTTTTTACCCGTTTGGGATTTCCTGAAGTGATATCAGCTCTACACAAAGTCATAAGATCCTCTATATCTTCTCCAGCCTCTACTAAAAATCTCCTGATGGCAGAATCGGTTACATCTTCATCAATCAAATGTATAGGGCGCATATGAAGGCGGGTTAGCTTACAGCTGTAATTATACATCTCTTTGGATAATCTCAATTCTCTACAAATTCTTTTCAGCATTTTCATACCCACAAAATCATGACCATAAAAAGTCCATCCTTTACCTTTAACAAATTTTTTCACCCGAGGTTTACCAATATCATGAACTAATCCGACAAATAACAATTTCTTATCATTCGTAATTTGAGCTAAATTGTCAACCACCTTCAAGGTATGTTCAAGAGCATCCTTGTGATGATAATCATCTCTCTGTTCCACTCCACTCATTAAATCTAATTCAGGAAAGATAATTTCCAAAAGTCCTGTATTTTTGAGTATTTTAAAACCAACTGAAGGCTTATTACTTAAAAGAATTTTAATGATCTCATCTGTAATTCTTTCCTGAGATATGATACCAATACGACTCCGTTCTGCTTTCATAGTCTGCAAAGTTTTTTTATCTATCTTAAACTGAAGTTGGCTTGCAAAACGTGCAGCTCTTATGATCCGCAAAGGATCATCAAAAAAAGCTTGTTTAGAATCTAAAGGAGTACGTATTATCCTTTTTTTAATATCCTCTTTTCCATTAAATGGATCAATAATAGTTCCAAAAGAGCTACTGCTTACATCCATAGCAATTGCATTCACTGTAAAATCGCGCCTTTTAAGATCTTCCTTCAAAGACGACAACTCAACTTCAGGATTCCTTGAATATATATGATAGCTCTCCTTACGAGCTGAAACAAATTCCAATTTAATATCCTTATACCTAAATGAAGCAGTGCCAAACTGTTTGAATACAGTAAAACCATATCCATTAAAATCTTTGACTACCTTTTTGGCAAAATCAGGACCATCTCCTGAAACCACAAAATCTATCTCACTGGTTTCTCTATCCATTAAGGTATCGCGTACATACCCCCCAACAGCATAGACTTCCAAATCTTCCCGATCAGCCAACTTTCCGATTTTTTTTAAAATATCCTCTTTTATATCTGCCATAAATCAACATTTTTTTATACTAAACAATTATTTTTACAAAATATTCAACAAATTCAAATACTTTTCTTCTCCCTTACTACAATTTTATACCATTCAGCAGTCTCTTTAATCGCCTGTTGAAATCCAATTGCAGGTTTATATCCAAGTATCTTCATTGCTTTATTGATACTGAAATGAAAATTATTTTTTAAATGAGCTACCAAATATTTTGTGAGAAGCGGTCTTTTTCTTATATGAAAAATTCGGTAAATAAATTCCAGACAATGAGCTATGATTTCTGCCATAACCGGATGCACTGAATATCGAGGAACAGGAACATTGAGTTCCTGGGTAAGGGCTTCAAAATATTCTTTCCAGGAAATTTTTGCTCCGTCTGTGATAATAAAGACTTCTCCAGCTGCTTGCTTTTTTGTCCCAGCTAGTATTAAACCATCAGCCAAATTTTTTATATAAGTCAATGCTGCGATTGACCTTCCCCCTCTAATATATCCCATTCTTCCTTTCTCCAGCATAGTTGCCATTTTTAAAAGACTTACTCTGTCACCAGGACCATATATATCACCTGGTCTAACAATGGTCACTTCAGTTTTAGTGTCCTTAGGTAAAGACATCACCAATCTCTCTGCTTCTCGTTTAGTTTGAACATAGGGAAATTGGGTGTCAAATTGAGGGCTTTCTTCATCAAGATCACAGGAGTTAATATGACTGTGTACAACAATACTGCTCACGTATACAAATCTTTTAACGCTATTCTCTATGGATGTTTCAAGTAATGTACGGGTTCCATCCACATTTACTTTTCTAAAATATTCTAAACTTCCCCAGTCTGAAACCGCACCAGCAATATGATAAACAACCTCAACATCTTTTAAAACATCATAATAAGAAAATTTATCATTCAATGAACCTTCAATTTTTTTAATAGGTACTCCCTTTAATAAAGAAAGATCACTTGTTTTACGTACTAATCCTAATACAAAATCGCCTCTTTTAAGCAGTTCTCTGCATAACGCAGATCCAACAAAACCATTAGCACCTGTAACAAATACTACCACTATTCTCCTTATGTATACTTATTTACATACCAAATTATATGCTCGATTTTTTCATAAAATTTCTAAAAATTACATAATAATAAAAAAATAAATTTTTATTAAATTACTCATAATATATAAAAATATAAATGAAAATAAACTTAATGTCAATTTTTAATTCTACCATAAATCTATAAAATTAATCTATTTTTATGAAATGATTTTCTGATCCAAGATAAAAATCTTATCATATGAAAGATTAAGTAATATAGTTATAAAAGGTAAGTATACTATTGATGATCGAAAAAAATCTATCAATAAAATCATTAAAACAAAAAACAAAATCCTCTTTTATACTAATGTATGAAGATTTTTAAAAATCAAATTTAAAATTTTTAAAGAACTAGATATGTTCTTAAACTTTTATAGGATAATTCCCGGTAAAACATGCTCGGCAAAAATCTTCCCTGGGCATTTCTATACAATCAAGCATTCCTTCAACAGATAAGTAGCCAAGTGAATCAACCTTAAGATAATCTTTAATCTGGTCAATATTTTTTTTATTTGCTATAAATTCATTTTTACTGGGCATATCAATACCATAAAAACAGGGAAATTTTATAGGGGGAGAAGAAATTCTCAAATGAATCTGTTTTGGTCCCACACTCCTTATAAGTTCCACAATTTTCTTCATGGTAGTACCACGCACAATAGAATCATCCACAATAACAATGCTCTTATTTTTAAGTACACCTTTTACAGTATTAAACTTGATACGTACGCCTACGTCTCTTTCTTTTTGCTCAGGATGTATGAATGTCCTTCCCACATAATGATTTCTTATCAACCCAATCTCGTATTTAAGACCTGAAGCTTCTGAATATCCCAAAGCAGCAGTATTGGCTGAATCCGGCACTCCCATTACAAAATCAGCTTCTGAAACCGGATGTTCCTGGGCAAGTTTGCGTCCCAGTTTTCTTCGTACTTTATCAACGTTTTCTCCGTAAACAAAACTGTCAGGTCGTGAAAAATATATATGTTCAAATATGCAGTGTTGGTAATGTTTTATTTTTTTATCCTGCAGTATATTGAAACTTTTTATTCCTTTATCTGTAATACGAATCATCTTACCTGGTTTGATCTCTCGTACAGTATTTGCTTTTATCAGATCAAAGGCACAGGTCTCTGATGACAGCACATAACTATCTTTCAATTTCCCTAATAGAAGAGGACGAACACCATAGGGATCCCTGGCCCCAAACAGTGCATCTTTAGTGAGAAAAAGAATAGAATAAGCTCCTTTAACTCTGGAAAGAGCACCCAGAAGCATCTCCTCTATCCCTTTCTTTTTTGAATGTGCCACAAGATGCATTATGACTTCTGTATCTGTGGTAGTGGTAAATATTGAACCATCATTTTCCATTTTTTTTCGTAATGTTTTAGCATTAATTAGATTCCCGTTATGAGAACTGGCAAGTTGACCAGCTTTAAAAGTTATCAGTACTGGTTGTGAATTTACCAAACTGGAAGAACCAGTAGTTGAATATCGATTATGCCCGATAACATGAAGACCGTGTAAACTTTGTAAAATTCCAGGATCATCAAACACCTGATTTACAAGTCCCATACCTGTATATCTTGTTAACTTATCAGTATCGGAAACAACCATTCCAGTACTCTCCTGCCCCCTATGCTGCAAAGCATAAAGACCAAGATAGGTTATATGTGCTGCATCCGGATGATTAAATATTCCAAATACACCGCAACTCTCATGTATTGATTCATAAAACATTAACACTATACTCCTGATTTAAAAAATATAATTTAGCAGGATTTACTGTATTCTAATGATGCTGCTACAAAACCTTTAAATAAGGGATGAGGGGCAATTGGACGTGATTGGAACTCGGGATGAAACTGAGTAGCTATAAACCAGGGATGATCCTTAAGTTCAGCAATCTCTACCAAAATACCATCTGGTGAAAGGCCGGAGAAAATCATTCCATTTGCTTCGTATTTATCTTTGTATTTATTATTAAATTCATACCTGTGTCTATGTCTTTCACTGATTTTCCTTTTTTTATAAATCCTGTATACTTTTGAATTTTTCCTGAGTATACATGGATATGCCCCCAATCTCATAGTTCCACCCATATTGGTAATCTTTTTTTGTTCTTCCATGATATCTATGACCGGATCCTTGGTATCGGGTTTCAGTTCAGTACTATCCGCATTTTCAAGTCCAAGTACATGACGTGCAAATTCTACCATAGCCATCTGCATTCCAAGACATATACCTAAAAAGGGAATTTTATTTTCTCTAGCATACTTTATTGCCAGTATCTTACCTTCATGTCCTCTGCTGCCAAATCCACCTGGTATAAGTATACCATGCATATTTTCTAATACTTTTTCTGCACCTTTCTGTTCAATGTCCTCAGCAGCAATACTATGTTTATCCACACGTGCAGAACTGACCGCTCCTCCATGATTTAGTGCTTCATGTATAGACTTATAGGCATCCTGTAATTCTGAATACTTACCCACAACAGCAATATTAACTCTTTCATTGGAATTCTCTACTTTATTTATATATTCCCGCCATGGTCTTAGATTTCGCTTTCCTGTTCTTAAACCTAAATAATCAATAATACTACTATCAAGGTTCTGTGCAGCAAATTCAAGTGGAACTTCATAAATAGTATTTTTAACATCAAAAGCCTCAATAACTGCATCTTCATCAACATTGCAAAAAAGAGATATCTTATTTCTCACCTCTTTATCAAGATGTTTTTCTGTTCTACAGATAAGTATATCTGGAATTATACCAATTTCTCTCAAGCGGCCCACAGAGTGCTGAGTCGGTTTAGTCTTAACCTCTCCTGCTGTCTGCAGAAAAGGAATTAAAGTAACATGTATGAAGAGTACATTGCTTTTTCCCTCTTTTTGCCGGAACTGACGGAGTGCCTCAAGAAAGGGAAGACTTTCAATATCACCCACTGTACCACCTATCTCAGTGATTATTACATCAATATCAGGTGACTCAACCGAGCGTATACCTTCACATATCTCAGAGGTTACATGGGGAACTACCTGTATTGTACTACCAAGATACACACCTTTTCTCTCTTTTGTTATGATTGAATCATAAATACGGCCTGCAGTATAATTACAGTTTCTGTTTGTTTGTATACCAGTAAAACGTTCATAATGTCCAAGATCAAGATCTGTCTCTGTACCATCATCAGTTACATAAACCTCACCATGCTGATAAGGATTCATTGTTCCTGGATCAACGTTTAGATAAGGATCAAACTTCTGATGCATTACATTGAGTTTTCTGGATTTTAAAAGTAATCCTATGGAAGCTGCTGTAATTCCTTTTCCCAAAGATGAAACTACCCCACCTGTAACAAATATAAACTTTGACACTAAATTCTCCTCGTAAATCTCCCTATCAATAAAATAGATGAACATGGTGAACTATTTTTAAGTACTATTATTAATATAAATCCTATTAATTAAAAAATCAATTATTGAATAGAATTTATTCATACCTTCATGCTCATAATTTACTTAAGATAGTTTATATCTTTTTTCCAGGAAGGTTGTTCATACAACCTATGTTTTTATTGGGTATAAGATGTGATAGATACAATTTATTTATAAATATTTTAAAGGTACAAAAAATATCAAACTTAAAGCAGATATTTTTTAAATTTTACTTTAAATAATATTTTAAAATCTTTATAAAAAATCTTGCTTTCTATTAAATTATTTATTATCTTTGATTGCTTTAATAATAACTGTTATAATGGGAGGATTTATATTTGAAAAAAGAGATACATCCAGAATATAAAGAATCTACTGTTACCTGTGCTTGTGGAATGAAATTCAAAACTCGTTCAACAAAAGGAGATTTCAGCGTAGAAATATGTTCACATTGTCATCCCTTCTTCACAGGAAAACAGAAACTTATTGACTCTGCAGGCCGGGTAGAAAAATATATGAAAAAATATAAACTTAAAAAAGAAGAAAAAGAATCAAAGGGTAGTAAAAAATCTTCTTAAGAATGTTTAAAAAATCTATATGCGGAATACAGATAAACTATGCTGTATTCCGCTTTTTTATAATCTCATACATTAGGTTACTACATGAACGAGAACAATAATATCCAGGTCGGGGGTCAAGCTGTAATCGAAGGTGTAATGATGAGATCACCTGAATACGTTTCAATTGCAGTACGAAAACCTGACAATACAATTATAGTAAAAAAAGAATCCTATATTTCCTGGACTAAAAAAAATAAACTATTGGGTCTCCCCTTTATTCGGGGTGGAGTTGTTTTAATAGAATCTCTGGTCTGGGGTATAAAAGCCTTAAACTTTTCCAGTGATGTAGCAATGGAAGATGTATCTGGCCATAGTAATTCTAAAAATAATAGAGTGCTATTAGCTCTTACTATTATTTCTGCCCTGGCCATAGGTATAGGACTTTTCTTCTATCTCCCCTTGATATTAACTGAATTAACAGGAATAGAAAACAGTACTCTTTTTAATCTAATTGATGGTGCAATAAGGCTTCTTTTTTTGCTTACTTATATATATTTAATAAGCCGGTGGAAGGAGATCAAGCGCATTTTTGAATATCATGGTGCAGAACACAAATCAATATTTGTCTATGAAGATAAAAAACCTCTTAATTATGATTCTACAATAAATTATACTACCCATCATCCCCGATGCGGAACCAGCTTCCTGTTTATGGTCATGATAGTTGCAATACTTGTGTTTATTATATTAGGTAAACCTGTAACTATTACCGATAGAATTATTCGTCTTCTATTTGTTCCAGTCATTGGAGGTATCTCTTATGAGATTATCAAGCTGTCCGGAAAAAAATTCGGTAAAAAATTTTCAAGCATAGTTACTGCGCCCGGACTCTGGCTGCAGCGCTTAACCACCAATGAACCTGATGAAAAGCAGCTTGAAGTAGCATTTACTGCTTTAAAAAGTTCCCTTAATATGAAAATTGATTCCAATATTGAAGTTATTGAATAAATTAATATAAGCTTAAAATATGGATACCTTTTGGAAAAAAATTGAAAAAAAGATCGAAACTGCTGAACAGCGTTTACAGGAATTGGAAAAATCTCTGGAAAATATAGAAGTATTAAATAATTATGAAAAATTAGCCTCTTTATCCAAGGAACACAACCATCTTAAAACTTTAGTGGACGAAGCCCAAAAGTATAAAAAAATCCTAGATAAAATTACTGAAGATGAACATATCATTCACAACTCCTCTGATGAAGAACTTAAAGAAATAGCAAGAGAGGAAATTGAAGAAAATAAGGAAAAAAGAAAATCTTCTGCGAATAAATTGAAGGATTTACTCATACCTAAGGATCCGAGTGATAAAAAAAATGCAATTATGGAAATCCGGGCAGGCACAGGAGGAGATGAAGCTGCTTTGTTTGCTAGTGATTTATATAAAATGTATACTAAATATATCGAAAGAATGGGATGGAAAAAGGAAATATTAAGCTGTAATCCAACTGAGCTTGGAGGTTTCAAGGAAATAATTTTTTCAGTAAGCGGGAAAAATGCTTATGGAATCTTAAAATACGAAAGCGGAGTTCATAGAGTACAAAGAGTACCTTTTACTGAAACCCAGGGAAGAATTCATACATCTGCTTCATCTGTGGTTGTTCTTCCGGAAGCAGAAGAGGTTGATATTAAAATTGAACTAAATGATATTAAAATTGATGTTTATAGATCATCCGGTCCAGGAGGGCAGAGCGTAAACACCACAGATTCAGCTGTCCGCATCACCCATCTACCAACTAACTTAGTTGTTACCTGTCAGGATGAGAAGTCACAGCATAAAAACCGAACCAAAGCAATGAAAGTTATGCGTGCCCGTTTATATGATATTAAACAAAAAGAAAAAGAGAAGAAAAAAACTGACAGCCGGCGTTCTATGATAGGTTCTGGGGACCGAAGTGCAAAGATCCGAACTTACAACTTTCCTCAGGGTAGAGTGACTGATCACAGAATTAATCTTACTCTTTATAAACTATCTGAAGTATTAGATGGACATCCTGATGAACTCATACGGGAACTGCAAATTATTGAAAAAGATGAAAAATTAAATGAAGATAATAATTAACGAATCCAGTTAAAAAAAGAACTCCATAACCAGAATTGAGGAAATTACTCTGGATTATTATACTTACTATACTTATTTCTGTTGCTTAATGGTTTTTTTGATTTTTAAAGAAAATCTCATTAACAAAAAACACAACTTAAAAATAAAAAATTGTAGATAAATAAACTATTTTAATTACATTCTTTTCTTATAGAGTGGACTTATAAATTCTATATAGAGGATCAATGAATAAAATTGAGGGAATCCTTTTACTGCAAGATGGAACAACTTTTATAGGTAAAGGATTTGGAGCTAAAGGTACAAACACAGGAGAAGTAGTCTTCCATACTGGCATGACTGGGTATCAAGAAATTTTTACAGATCCCTCTTATAAAGGTCAAATCGTAACCATGACTTACCCCCATATTGGTAACTATGGTTTTAATAAAGAGGATTTTGAATCCTCTAAACCTCATATTGAAGCTCTCATTGTAAAAGAAGCCTGTAAATTTCCCAGCAATCATAGATCCATAGAGAATATCGACTCTTTTTTTAAAAAGTTTGGTATTGTAGGAATCGAGGATATAGACACCCGCGCCTTAACCCGCCATATCCGTGAAAAAGGCTCTATGCCGGGAATTATCTCCAATACTGAAAAAAATATAAATAAGTTGAAAAAATTACTGGACAATCATCCCTCTATCCAGGATATTGATCTGGTGGATCAGGTAACCATAGATAAATCTTTTACCTGGGAGAAAAAGGTTGATTCCAAATGGTATTATGAAAGTATTACTGCATCTGATAATAAAATCTTTTATGTAACAGCTTATGACTTTGGTATAAAACAAAACATTCTAAGACTCATGACTTCAATGAATATTCAGGTAGAAGTATTACCTGCTTCTACTCCTTATGAAACTATAATTGATTTAAATCCAGATGGAATTTTCCTTTCCAATGGACCCGGTGATCCAGAAAAAGTGAGTTATGCGGTAAAAAATGTCAAAAAACTTGCCCCTAAGTTTCCCCTATTTGGAATATGTCTCGGGCATCAAATTCTGGCACTTGCTTTGGGAGGAACAACTTATAAATTAAAATTTGGTCATCATGGAAGCAATCACCCGGTTAAAGACTTACAAACCGAAAAAATTGAGATAACTTCACAAAATCATAATTTTGCAGTTGATCCAAAATCAATTGAAAAAATTGGCTTTGATATCACTCATATAAATCTTAATGATCATACAGTTGAAGGAATGAAACATAAAGAACTTCCCATTTTCTCAGTTCAGTATCATCCTGAAGCATCACCAGGACCTCATGACTCTTTGAATCAATTTAAAAAATTTTATAAAATGATGGAAACTAAGCGATAGATGTATGCCTAAAAGAGACGATATAAAAAAAATATTGGTAATTGGATCCGGTCCTATTATTATTGGACAGGCGTGTGAATTTGACTACTCTGGTACCCAGGCTGTAAAAGCTTTAAAGAGTCTTGGTTATGAAACTGTATTGGTGAATTCCAATCCTGCTACTATTATGACTGACAGTGAGATAGCAGATAAAACCTATGTTGAACCCATAAATAAACAGACCATAGCAAAAATCATTAAAAAGGAAAAACCTGATGCTTTACTTCCCACTATGGGAGGCCAGACCAGCCTGAATGTTACTGTAGATCTTGCAGAGGACGGCATATTAGATCTATTCAGAGTAGAGTTGATAGGTGCCCATCTTGACGCTATAAAAAAAGCAGAGGATAGGGAATTATTTAAAAAAATAATTGAAAAGCTAAAACTCGATCTTCCCAAAGGTGGCTTTGCAAAAAATAAAGAAGAAGCCTTCAATCTAATACCTGAAGTCAATTTCCCGGTTATAATCCGACCTGCATTTACTCTTGGCGGTACAGGAGGTAGTGTTGTTTTTAACAAGGATGAGTATGAAAAACAGATAGAATGGGGTCTATCAAACAGTCCTGTTAATGAAATACTAATTGAGGAATCAATAATTGGCTGGAAAGAATTTGAACTTGAAGTAATGCGGGACCTTAATGATAATGTGGTTATTATATGTTCTATCGAAAATCTAGACCCAATGGGTGTCCATACCGGGGATTCCATAACCGTAGCACCCATTCAAACCCTGAGTGATCGTGAATATCAGTTAATGCGGGATGCTGCCAAAGCTATCATCAGAGAAATTGGAGTTGAAACAGGTGGATCCAATATTCAGTTTGCTGTAAATCCGAAAAACGGAAGAATGGTTGTGATTGAGATGAATCCAAGAGTTTCCCGAAGTTCTGCACTTGCCTCCAAAGCCACAGGTTTCCCCATTGCAAAAATAGCTGCCCAATTAGCAGTTGGACTAACCCTTGATGAGATTCAAAATGATATAACCGGAAAAACCCCTGCATCTTTTGAACCTGCACTTGATTATATTGTAGTAAAAATTCCTCGCTGGAATTTTGAAAAATTTCCAGAAACTTCCCCCATCCTTGGAACCCAAATGAAAGCAATTGGTGAGACCATGGCAATTGGACGAACCTTTAAAGAGGCTCTACAAAAAGGAATTAGATCTCTTGAATCTGACTGCTATGGTTTTGGGATTGAAGATAATTTGTCCCTTGCAGATTGTATAAAGAATATAAAAAAACCAACTCCAGAACGGATATTCTATATTGGAGAGTTATTTAGACAGGAAGTAGAAATCAATGAAATATATAAATTAACCGGAATTGACAAATGGTTTCTATATCAGATAGATGAAATTATTAAAGAAGAAAAAAATATTAGTAAAACTAGCCTTGAAGATAGGGATAAACTTTTATATCTAAAAAAAGTTGGTTTTTCTGACAGGAGAATCTCTCAGCTTTGTGGTGAAAGTGAAGAAAAAATACGAAATTTAAGAAATAAAAACTCAATTAAACCAGTATTCAAGGTAGTTGATACCTGTGCAGCAGAATTTGAATCTACTACCACCTACCTCTACAGTACCTATGAACAGGAGAATGAAGCAAGCAGAAATACAAAACCAAAAGCTGTTATACTGGGAAGCGGACCTAACCGCATAGGTCAGGGAATTGAATTTGATTACTGCTGTGTACATGCTGTGATGGCACTTCAGGAAATAGGGTATGAAACTATAATGATAAACAACAATCCCGAAACAGTTTCAACTGATTATGATACTGCAAATAAACTCTATTTTGAGCCTTTAACTATAGAAGATGTATTGAATGTAATTGAATTAGAGAAGCCTGAAGGAGTGATTGTCCAGTTGGGAGGACAAACTCCCTTAAAACTTGCTCACGAACTTGAAAAAAATGGTGTAAGAATTTTTGGTACTTCTCCAGAATCTATAGATATTGCAGAAGACCGCAGTAAATTCGGTAAACTGATTAAAGGTACAGACATTAAACAACCGGAATGGGGAACTGCCTTTACATTAAGGGAAGCTAAAAATGTTGCCCAAAAAATTGGTTTTCCAGTTCTCCTCCGACCTTCCTATGTTTTGGGTGGACGTGGAATGGAAATTGTGTATGATAATGATTCTCTGGAAAAATATATTATTGAAGCTGTTTCCATAAGTTCAGAATATCCTGTATTTATTGATAAATTTTTAGAAGATGCATTTGAATTTGATATAGATGGTATCAGAGATGGTAATAAGACTGTTATTTGCGGTTTCATGCAACATATTGAGGAGGCAGGCATTCATTCAGGTGACAGTTCATGTGTTTTACCCCCTTATATGATTGGAGAAGAAGACTACCAATTAATTGTAAAGCAAACAAAAATAATAAGCAACATGCTAAATGTACAGGGATTAATTAATGTTCAGTTTGCTCTACGAAATGGAGAGATATTTGTTCTTGAAGTGAATCCAAGAGCCTCCAGAACCATTCCTTTTGTGAGCAAAGCAGTTGGAATACCATGGGTTAAAATTGCTGCAAAAGTTATGGTTGGATATTCCTTGAATGAATTTGATATTGATGATTTTGTGGTTAATGGTATGATTGCTGTAAAAACACCGGTGTTCCCTTTTATGAATTTTCCTGGTGTCCATGTCTACTCCGGTCCGGAAATGCGTTCAACCGGAGAAGTTATGGGTATTGACAGAACTTTTGGAGGTGCTTTTGCTAAAGCCCAATTTGCAGCAGGACACGGCCTTCCCAAAAAAGGCAATGCTTTTATAAGTGTTAATGATAACGACAAGATATCAGTTATACCCATAGCCAGACAATTGTATGAACTTGGATTTAAAATTATAGCTACTCAGGGTACGTACCAATCCTTACGAAAGGCTGGAATTCCAGTTAAATCGGTCTTTAAAGTAGGAGAAGGAAGACCAAATTCTCTAGATCTAATAATAAACGGAGATATTCAAATCATTGTTAATACACCCTGGGGTAAAGCCTCAAGATCAGATGAATACAAAATAGGCAGAATTGCCATGGCTCATGATATACCTTGTTTAACCACTCTTTCTGCTGCTTGGGCTGCTGTGCAAGCAATAAGAACTTTACAGGCTGGACCGCTTGATATATGTACAATTCAGGAAGTTGAACAAATGTAACTTTATACTTACGTTTCATTGCAATTTAAAAAAATAGTGATCAGAATTTCTGATAAAGAAAAAAGGCTGACACGGTTTTTCTATGGCTGTGTGTCTGTAATTGCTGAAAGCAGCTGAAAATTTTGGGATAGAGGAAAACAGAAAATAATGACTAAAAAATTCAAAATATTTTTTTGGTGACTTTGCATGATATTAAAAAAATTTGTAATTTGGTTAAATACAAAGGGGAGGAAATTGATAAAATTCGCTATCCTGATTAATAATTATAGATATCTCTGTGATAGATTATTACTACCAACGTTGAAAAAAAAGGAGATAAAGCATGAATGACAATTCACAACCTACTCAAAAACAAAAAGGATTTCATCCTAGTACCCGCCTTTTTCGATTCACTATCCTTATATTTGTTAGCCTTTTATCCTATGGAACTTATTTTGCATACGACGGTCTTTCAGCTATAGCTCCTATTCTCATTAAATCATTCGATGTTTCCAGAGCTGCCTTTGGTGCTACCAAAACTATCTACTCTGTAGCTGCAATTTTATGTTTATTGATTGGAGGTATTCTTATTGACAGGATCGGAACTCGTAAATCAAGTTTACTGTTTTCCTCTTTTATTGTTATCGGTGCCGTTATTATCGCTCTTTCCCCCAATATTTGGGTACTCTATATCGGTATGTTCTTTTTCGGAGCAGGTTCAGAGACACTGATAGTTGCCCAGAGTTCTATTGTTGCCAGATGGTTCAAAGGGAAGGAACTAGCAATGGCATTTGGTATTGTATTGACTGTTAGCAGACTTGGTTCTCTTTTCAGTTATAATACAGAAGCATTGATCACAGATTATTTTGGACATTACACCTATGCCCTCTGGGCTGGAGTTATTTTTTGTGTTTTATCACTTTTATGCAACCTTGTCTATTGTCTGCTGGATAAACAAGGTGAACACGTTCTTTATCTGAAAGAAGGAAAGGTAGAAGAAAAGATAGTCTTTTCTGATATAGCAAAATTCAATCCCTCATTCTGGTACATTACTTTCTTATGCTTAGCATTTTATGGAGCCATTTTTCCTTTTCAACATCTGGCTGTAGATTTCTTTCATGATAAATGGAACCTACCTATGGAGGCAGGTGGTGAAGGAGGTTTTTTCTATCAAATATTTTCAAATATAATTAGCATGTTTTCCACAGCACCAGGTTTGGCAGGAGTCATTGTATTTGCTTCTATGGTTTTTGCTCCTTTTGCAGGTAGACTTGTTGATAAAATCGGCAAACGTACCACTTTAATGATTTTTGGTTCCTTAATGATGATACCTGCCCATCTGTTATTAGGGATCACCTATATCAATCCTGTAATATGCATGATTATTCTGGGTGCTGCATTTGTTCTTGTTCCTGCTGCTATGTGGCCTTCCATTCCCCTGATTGTATCCAAAAAAAGAGTAGGTACAGCTTTTGGTTTAATGACCATGCTGCAGAACATTGGATTAGGTCTTTTTCCTTGGATTAACGGAAAATTGAGAGACATTTTTGGCAACTATACTGCAAGCCAAATTATGTTTGCATCTCTGGGTTTATTTGGTCTTATATTTGCAATGCTTTTAAAGAAAGCAGATACCAGGAATAATAATATACTTGAAAAACCATAATTATATGTTTAATCTGAATAATTCATGACCAACAATTGACAATCCTGAACAATTCTTAAACACTAGGATACAATAGTACAGTATTTAAAAAAAGGTATTAAAACAGATAATGAATACTATGAAAAAAAATAGCAATAATAATAACCGTAAATCAGCAACAAAATTAACCATTAAAACTCTTATTCATCAGTGGGACAAAACCTCCTGGATACTGTTAATTGTACCAGTTCTTCTTACCCTCTGGATCTATTTCGGTAAACAGGACTTCTTTGATACATCCTTTGCTAGCATGATAAACTTGTGGAATCAGGACTTTTACAGTACAGTATATGAATATCTCTGTGCTTTTATTTTTATGTTTGGAATTCCCATTATTTTTTTAAAATTCTTTTTTAAAGATAAACTTATAGACTATGGATTTAAAAAAGGAGATTTTGATTTCGGTCTAAAGTTCTGTCTGTTCAGTATTCCCATTATTATAGTGCTGATGTATATTGGAGCTGGCACTGCAAGTGTACAGATGGAATATCCTCTGGCAAAATCAGTAAGAAATGATATAAATTATTTAATAATAATCGAAATTTTCTATCTGATTTATTATATTAGTTGGGAATTTCTTTTTAGAGGATTTATGCTCTTCGGACTTGAAAAAAAATATGGTGCTCTAATTGCCATTCTTATTCAGACAATCCCATCTACAATTATTCATATAGGTAAACCTTTTGAAGAGACATTGGGAGCTGTAATTGCCGGTTTAATATTTGGTTATCTTGCTCTCCGTACTCGTTCAATCTTCTATCCATTCTTACTTCATGCCTTACTGGGAATTAGTACGGATATATTTGTAATATTAAGAACTACACCCTAAGAAAAAACAGTATCCTCATGGAGGTAAATGACATTGAACTCAAATAATTTTACCCATATCCAAAATTCAAAACCAGTCTTTCGAGGAGATTATATCTCTGTAAAGAAGATGACTATAAATTTACCGGATGGAAGTACCGGAAAAAGAGAAATCGTACAGGTAAAGGATGCTGTTGCGATTCTTCCTGTTGATGAAGAAAGCAATGTCCATCTCATACGCCAATATAGACATGCAGTACAAAAATACACTCTTGAAGTCCCAGCAGGCTTAATTGATAAAAACGAAATCCCAGAACAGACTGCTTTTCGTGAATGTGAGGAAGAAACAGGATACCAACCTCACAATTTGAAAAAACTACTCTATTATGCTCATGCTGAAGGGTATTCCACTGGCTATACAACTCTTTTCTTAGGCACTAAGCTTGAATACACCGGAAAAAAAAATCCAGACTCAACTGAATTCATAGAAAAAGTTACTATAACTTTTGAAGACTTTTTTCAATTGATTAAAGAACAAAAGATACTGGATTCCAAATCAATCTTATCAGGATTGTTGTATAAATTTAAAGTTGGAATTGGTTAATATTTATGATTTTTGTTTCTTTAACATATCTTAGAAATAAATTTTCTATATATTATCTTTAAATATTATTATTTCTAAATTATTAAAGTTATGATTGTAAAAAAATTATCAAACCTTAAAAAACCTGCAAACAGGACTGTTTGCTTTTAAAATAAATTCTTGGAAAAAATATATTTTTACTAAACTTGCCTAAATACTGTAATCTATAATAATAAAATTAATATTGAAAATATGATATAATAAGTATATTATAAATTGAAATAAAAATTAAACCATTTAGTAAATAAATACTAATACGATTAATACTACAAAAGGAGAAAAAAATGAAAAAGTATTTATTAAGTATCTTTATATCATCTTTTCTACAATTATCTTTTGGAAAAGAAATTTTTATACAAAAAACTGTTGTTGGATGCAAAGAAGACTTTATGATAGTCCAGTATTATAAAATTAAAGGAACAAATAAAAAAATTGGGAGAAAAATTGCACAAATAGCAAAAAGTTTAAATATTAAAATTAATTCGAGTACTGATACACTCAAAAATAAGCTTAAATATAAATATCTGAAGCAAAATTACCCAATTCATTATAAACGAATGCAAGGTATTGCTGATGAATATAATATTAAAATTGATGATTATTCCAAAGATATATCAATAATCCCTTATATCCCTACAAAAACAAATTGTTCAGTTATTTTTTACCCAGGACATCATACAGAAAATAAACATGATATATTAAGTCGTAATTATGATTTCACTCTTGGAAATATTAACTTACAAAAATGTGAAAAAAATGAACTACCTATATGTTCAAGACCAATAATTTTTGAAATATATCCGGATACAGGTTATGCTTCTCTCTATATTACTGCTTTTGACTTAATAGGTGGAGCTGTTGATGGAATTAACTCTCAAGGATTAAGTATTGCAGTATTAAGTGAAGGAATAGCTTATGAAGGTTATACACTGGAACCTTCTAATGAGGTTGGCTTATATGAACTTCTGATAATGCGGTATTTATTAGATAATTGCAAAAACGTAGAAGAAGCTAAAATAGCTCTACTCTGGTTAAAACAATATTATCTTTATCTACCACTGCATTACATAATTGCAGATAATCATGGTAAATCATTTGTATTCGAATTTTCTCGACAAAGAAACCGCTCTATTATTATTGATGGCAAAGGAATCCAATGTATCACAACTCATTTACTTTCTAATCAACACCCATCAAATAAAGAAAGTTTAGAAAATTTAAACAAATTAAAATCAATAACTCATACTAAAGAAATATTTACACTTGATGAAATTAAAGAAATTAATAATAAAGTTTCACCTAGGATGACTTACCATCCTTTCTATGTACCTTCCAGAACCCTCTGGCATGCTATGTATGATTTAGATTCAAAAACATTGAATGTAAAATTTTACCTGGGTGAAACAAAAGATCCAAAAAATAATAATAAAATTATAACACGATATAGCGATTATTTTGAATTTAGCTTTGATGAATAGATTTCAAATATTTGGTCCATAATGAATATACCCTGAATTAGAAATAACGATCAATCAAATGTTAATTAAACCATGACTTAAATCGATAGTTAATGTATCCCAGGGCACTCTATGTATTACCATTTAAAGCATAATAAAAAATTAAATTAATTTTATAAATAATCCATAATGAAAAAATATTCCCTTTTAAATATTTTAAATCGTATTAATCATTTTAAAATTTTTAATACTAGTCTATGGCCTAATAAAGAAATACTTATTAAATTTTTAGCATGTATAGTTATAATACTATTTTTAATATTACGAATACCTCATAATCAATACCAAATCTGCATGATCCAAAACAATATACTATATTACAATAAATTAAATACTTCTTTTCATTCAGTATTACTCAACTTATATCTTAAGTTAGGAATCATAATTCTGGAAAATATTATTCTCATAACTTACCTTATCGCCTATGTAACCAGAACATATGCAAAAAACAACGCACATACTTTTATGGAAACTGCCTATCCTTTTCTTATTGCCTATTTACCAATAATAATATCAATATTACCGTATAATGAATCTATTGGATATTCAGAAATCAACTCAGCGAAGATACAAAATCTTGTGCTTATAATTATGTTAATCGGATATGTATTGAATGTAACCAGTTTAGTAACCTTAAGAAAATCATTTGCTATAATGACTGAGGCCAGATATTTAATTAAAAAAGGTGTATATCGGTTTATTCGCCATCCGGCTTATTTATCTCACTTTATTATATTTTTAGGAATTTTGATACTGCATTTTTCCCTACTGAGTCTTGTAGTATATGTAATATTTATTACAGGTCAATTTATAAGAGCAAAAATGGAAGAAAAAAAATTAATTGAAACTTATCCGGATTATATTACATATAAAAATTATACAGGAATGTTTATGCCTAAATGTAACTATATTTTTAAATATAAAAATCTACTCAATAATAATGAGTAGAAAAAAAATAATATAACTATTCAAGATACGACTTAGTAAATATAAGGTATACAGAACATATAAAATTAATTCAATTAAAGTTACTGAAATATTGAGATAAATACATCTGTTCGCTGTAGAATAATTTGAAAATAATGAGTCTGTCAATACTCAATGGTTTACTGATTATGATTTAGAAAAATTGTAAATTTGATTTTTAAAAAAATAATGAGAGTATCAAAAATTACCTTAAATAAAATAATTACAAGGAGGTTCCATGAAATATTTAAAAAAATATCTTAATCTTCTTTCAATCATCCTTATTATTTCATCCTGTTTTGGACAGACAGAAGACAATGGACTGCTTAACCTCAAACGCATCTTCAGTTCAGAGGAATTCTCCTCAGAACATTTCGGGCCTGTCCGCTGGTTAAAAGATGATATTGGTTACACTTCTTTGGAAAAAAATGAAAAGGGTGGTAGGGATATAGTTAAATACAATCCAGAAACAGGTAAACGTACAGTTCTGGTCCCAGCGGACAAACTTATTCCGGAAGGTAAAGAAAAACCCTTAAGGATAGCAAACTACATCTGGTCTCCGGAAAGAAATCAAATTATGATTTTTACCAACACTAAAAGAGTCTGGAGAAGTAATACCAGAGGTGACTACTGGATTCTTAACCTGAAAACCTGGAAACTTGAAAAATTAGGAAAAGATGCTAAATCCTCTACCTTAATGTTTGCCAAATATTCTCCAGATGGAAAAAAAGTTGCCTATGTAAAGGAAAATAACATCTATGTTGAAAATCTCGCTACTCATAACATTACCCAACTAACTCATGACGGTTCCAAAACCATAATCAACGGTACCTTTGACTGGGTGTATGAAGAAGAATTCGGATGCCAGGACGGTTTTCGTTGGAGTCCGGACAGCAAAAAAATTGCATTCTGGCAGCTTGATGCTGAAGGAGTGAATATATTCTATATGATAAATAACACCGACTCTCTCTATCCCAAGATTATACCTGTCCAGTATCCAAAAGCAGGCACAACCAATTCAGCCTGTAAAGTAGGAGTAGTACCTGCAACTGGAGGTGAAATAATGTGGATGAAAGTACCAGGAGATCCTCGAAATAACTATATTGCCCGTATGGAATGGGCGGATAATTCCGAAGAGATAATGATTCAACACCTCAACCGTTTGCAAAATAGAAATGAAGTTATGCTCTGCAATGCATTGACTGGAAAGGTGCATTCCATTCATGTTGAAAAGGATAAGGCCTGGGTGGATGTATGCAATGATGTTAAATGGCTGAAAGATGGAAAACAGTTTACCTGGGTGAGTGAAAAGGACGGATGGCGTCATCTTTACCTCATTGATCGTTCAGGTGAAAACATGAAACCGATTACAAAAGGTAATTATGATGCTATCTCAATTCAGTGCATTGACCTGAAGAATGGATGGGTGTACTTCATTGCTTCTCCGCATAATCCTACTCAAAGATATTTATTTAGAAAGAAAATTACAGGAGAGGGAAAACCTGAAAAGCTTTCTCCAGAAGATCAGCCTGGTAATCATCGCTATCAATTCTCCCCTCATGCCCAATGGGCAATTCATACCTACTCAACTTTAGATAATCCCCCTGTGACTGATTTAATCAGTCTCCCCTCTCATAAAAGTGTACGTACGCTGGTTTCTAATAAAAAGCTGCAAGAAAATGTTCATGCTTTGAAAAGAAAGCCCGCAGAATTCTTTAGAGTGGATATTGGTGAAGTTGAACTTGATGGCCTGATGCTCAAACCCTATAACTTCGATCCTGCCAAAAAATATCCTGTTCTCTTTTACGTATACGGTGAACCCTGGGGACAGACAGCCCAGGATCGCTGGGGTGGCAGTACCTATTTATGGCATTTGATGCTGACTCAACATGGGTATATTGTTATCACCGTTGACAATCGTGGTACTCCCTCTCCTCGCGGACGTGAGTGGCGTAAATGTATCTACCAGAAAGTTGGAGTATTAAACGCTGCGGATCAGGCGGCAGCAGCAAAAAAAATAAGAAAATGGAACTTTATTGATCAGGACCGGATAGGCATCTGGGGATGGAGCGGCGGCGGATCTTCTACTTTAAATGCTCTGTTTCAATATCCTGAAATCTATCATACCGGAATGTCGGTTGCTCCGGTACCGGATCAGCATCTGTATGACACCATCTACCAGGAACGATATAACGGTCTTCCTGAAGAGGACCCTGAAGTTTATATAAATGGTTCTCCCCTAACTTATGCTGAAAACCTAAAGGGTAATCTTCTTATTGTTCACGGAACCGGGGATGATAATGTTCATTATCAGGGTACAGAAAAATTATTCAATAAGCTTATTGAATACAACAAACCATTTACAATGATGGCCTATCCTAATAGGTCTCACGGGATTTATGAAGGTAAAAATACAGTACTTCATCTGCATGAACTTTTAACTAGATATCTACTGGAAAATTTACCTGCAGGACCAAAAGAACGCTGAAAATTTATTTAAAAAAACCAACCTTTAGAAAATACTAAGCTTTCTGAAGGTTGGTTTAATTTTTAAACTAACTATTAATTATTATACCGTAATATCTACAATCCAAATCCAATACTCCCGGAAATTACGTTCTGGGGTGCCAGGTTAAAGTCAGCATAAATCTTTACATATTTAAAATCCAGGCCTGCTCCAATAGTCATACGGGCCTTATTCTCTCCATCCAGATCAAATGATATATCTTCACTCCCATTTTCAAATTCATAATCAAGACCAAGGGTGGACTTCTCTCCACCCACACCTGTATAAAGTATTAATACACTAAATTTTTTACTCACCTGAACCCCATAATAGAGAGCAGTGGCTTCTACATAACTTCCTACAGAGAATTTCTGATGGAAAAAACCAGCTGCAATATCAACTGGACATAAAGGAATATATTGACTTATACTGTGGCGAATTCCCCACCCCCATAATTTGATTTCACCTATATCATCATTTTCATAGGCAAAATAACGAATAATGGCTTCTGTTCCCATTACCGAACCTATGGTGAGCTGCGGAACAGCTAACGGGAAAAAATCTGTATCCCATAATCCTTTCAGATATTTATCTTCATCAGGGCTTTCCCCACCAAAAATTGTTGGCACTTCCATAGTTTCCCCCTCAGGAGTAAAATTCTTTTTCCCTTCAGGTATAGGAGAATACATTCCCTGTAAAGACAGATTAACATGAAAGCCGAACTTACTAATATGAGCTGAACGATTCAAACCACTGTTAAGATTTGCACCAAAGGCATCCGCAAGGGGTTGAAGATATCCAGTGGCATTATCTTCTTGATACTTAGTTATGGTTTTATCCAGATCCTGGGAATAAGCAATCATACAAGTAGAGAAAAGAAAAACAACTATTAAAAGTATCAGATTTTTTTTCATTTCACCCTCCTTAAATTTTATAGAATAGTATCAAAATAACCTGATTTTAAACATTTGTCAAGAAAAAAATTCAAAAATATGAAAACAATATTATTTAAAAATCTTGACATTCAATAAATTATAATATAAATTGAAAAAAAATCAATAAAAATTAAAAAGGTTAAAAATGAAACAAAAATTTATTTCAAAAAAATTAATACTAACTCTGATAGTAGGTGTCTTTTTAGGAATAATCTGGCACAATTTTAATATATTCCCATTTCCACAGCTAACAAATATTAAAACTAAAATTCAAAAAAAATCCAAACCAAATATTCCTGGAAGTTGGCGGACCTCAAAAACCTTGACTCCTCCTAAAAAATTAAGCAAAAAACAATTAGATATGATTAAACAGCTTAATTCAATTGGTTATTTATCAGGGTCACATTCTGCCCCTTTAGAAACAGCAGTTACTACTTATGATGAAAATGCAGCCTTTAATGGATACAATTTAATAACTTCCGGTCATAAATCCGAAGCAATTTTAATAGATATGGAAGGAAAGACAATTCATAAATGGTCATATAACATATCTCAAGTTTGGCCAGATTTTAATCCTAATGAAAACCAACATAGCCATACATATTGGAGACGTGTCCATCTTTTTAAAAATGGTGATATCCTGGCAATATTTGAAGGGGTGGGTTTAATTAAACTAGATAAGAATTCAAATTTGATCTGGAGTAATCAAAATAATGCCCATCATGATCTTTATATTAAACAGAACGGAAATATCCTTGTCCTGACCAGAAAAGCACACATTAATAAAAAATATAACGAGAAAAAACCTATTCTGGAAGATTACATCTGTGAACTTGATGCTCAGGGAAATGAAATAAGAAGTATATCGATTATGGATGCAATTAATAAATCGCCATTTGCTCCCATTCTGGCCAGAGCAAAAAATTGGGGTGATATATTGCATACTAATACTATAGAGTTAATCAAAGAGGATAGTTCAGTACCCTTACCATCTTTTAAAAAAGGTAGAGTATTAATTTCTATTTGTTATATAAATCTTATATGCGTTCTTGATTTTAATGATGGTTTAGTCTGGGCAGAATCCGACTTATGGCATGGTCAACATGAATCTAGTATCTTGGACAATGGTAACTTGCTGCTTCTTGATAACCTGGGATTAAAAAATGTCTCTCGTATTATTGAATTTAATCCAGTAACCAGAAAGATTGTATGGGAGTACGGAAACAGTAAGAATGAACCATTTTTTACCGCCAGTTGCGGATCCTGTCAAAGACTACCAAATGGAAATACCTTGATCACTGAATCCGATCCTGGAAGAGCATTTGAAGTTACACCTGACAAAAAAATTGTATGGAGTTATGTAAATCCCTACAGAGCTGGTAAAAACAATGAATTAATTGCTACTCTTTTTGAAGTTGAAAGATTCAAACCAGATTTCTTTTCAAATTGGCTTAAATAATATAATTAAATTAAAGACTGAACATAGCTATCCCGGCTGCAACTGAAGCATTTAAAGAATTTATTCTTCCCTTTTGGGGGATACGTATAATATAATCAGCATTTTTTAAAATAAATTGACCTACTGACTTATCCTCTCCTCCAACTACCAATAACAATTTCTCATCTTTCTGAAAATTTAAACTGCTTATTTCCTTATCACCATCTCTATCCAACGCAGCCACAATATATCCCTGTTCCTGAGCGGTTGTAACATAAGAATTAGCATTCCTGTCTTTTGCAATCTTAAGATATTCACTGGCTCCAGCCGAAACCTTTACCACCGAAGGGTAAATATCTGGTACCCCTTTCAGAGACAAGGCAATATCATGAAATCCAAAAATATCCGCACTGCGTAAAATTGCCCCAACATTATGGGGATCTTCCACATTATCTAAAAGCAATATTTTTTTTGCTCCTAAAATTGAATCAAAGGAGACATAGGGATAGGGTTCGGTCTTTAAAACAGTACCCTGATGTTTTTTAGCCTGTGAAAGTTCGAATAATCTTTCTTTACTTACCCACTCAAGGGGAATACTTTGCTCTTTTAAAATTGCAACTAATGTATCAATACGTGGATTGTTTTTTGATTTTTTATTTAGATAGGCAGAATAAATCTTTCTGCGTCCGGCTAATACAACTTCAAATACAGAATTTATTCCATAAATATATTCTCTGGTTGGTTTACTCATATCACTATTCATCCTGAGCCCAGGATGTAAGCTTTTCAGAAATAAAATTCACAATATATTCATGTTCTTCCCGTCCATTACCCTTAATCTTTAAAGGTTCACCAAAATAGAAATGGGCTTTTTTATAGGGATCAATTTTACCAAAGTCTCTATGATGTTTTCCAATTCCCCAGGCATCTGTTTTTAAAGCAATGGGTACAACCTGAACTCCTGCTTTTTTTGCCAATTTGATCCCTATAGAATTGAATTTTTTGGGATCAAAATGGACTAAACGAGTACTCTGGGGAAAAATAACAAGGGAAATATTATTCTTTAATCTCTTCAGACCTCCTTCAAGCACAGCCTTGAGGTCCTGACGGGGATTCTTTCTACTGACCGGAATGGGATCCCTGGAGATCATAACATGTTTGAAAACCGGATATACCATTAAACCCTCCTGCACCACAAAAGTTACATCCCTGAAAGATTGAATAAGGCCGGGAAGTACGAAAGTTTCTAAAGTACTCATATGGTTTGCTATAAATACACAAGGAGAATCAAGGTTTCTGAGAACATCGATATTTTCAATTTTAAATCTAACTCCAGCTCTCTCTAAAGCTTTTACTGTTCCTATACTTTTTTCTACCCATTTTTCATTAGTATATTTTCCCTTTTTAGCAAGAGATGCTGAACTTAGAACAATATATATTCCCTGAGGATAAAAAATTATATTTGTAAATAATTTGGTTAAAAAACCAGGTTTCTTTTTGGGGGTAATATAAGTATTTTTATTTGTTAGAAATCTTTTCATAAGTATAAAAATAAAAAAATATTTGATTAAAGCAAGTCCATAGACGCTAAGCTTTTTCAAAAAGCTTAGCGTCTTAATACAGATAGCTTAAACTTCTTACTTTTCTTATTCCACCATCACCTCATCCACCAAAAGCAGGGCCGGTTTTCCGGAAGAAAAATGCCATTGAGGACAGGTTTTGATATTCTGTGCAATAATTTTAATATATCGGGTACTGATATCATCAAATTCACTAATAAAATTTTCTATACTGGTTCGAATATGATTTTCCGGTATACCATACTTCTTTTCTGCAACTGTAGTAAAAGTATTCTGATCTTCTGAAACCTGATATTTTACATAAACTGGTAAAAAAATTCCGGAACCAGTACTCACCAGAAATCCGGTAGTAATTCTATGAATGGGCATAATTTTACCCAGATCAATAACAGCCTGAAAATCTTCTTTAGCAAAGGCTGTCCATAATCCATTCCGAAAATTTACTGTTCCTTTAACTCCATCAACTAAACTTACTTTTTCTGTAGCATACTGACTGTTCTGTTGAACAAGCTCATTTATCAAATTAACAGGTTTGGCTACTGCTTTATGAATGTAAAAAAGTCTCTCTATAACATCACCTCTCAGTACTTCTTCTTTAAAAACACCTGCTTTGACTAACGAGGTATTATCCAGCTGAAAGGGGGAATTGTATTTTTTTGATAGCAGCCCCGGATTACTCCCGTCCAGGGTATATCTGATTTCCGGTTTTTGTAATTCAGTTTCGAACCTTACCTTGCAAGTATTATTTACTGTGTCAATTTTTGATACAGGGTATACATTAAAAACACTTTTTGAATAATTGATCCCTAATTTTTTATATCGTTTAAACTGATTTTCCATTCTTCTTAAAAAATCACTCCACTCTCTCTCATTTTGAGGTGACCATACAACCTCAGCTAGAGCTGCCATTCTGGGAATTGTCATATATTCTACCTGATCAGGTCCTGGGATATATTCTGTCCAAACATTCCCTTGAGCTCCAAGAATATGTTCTCTCTCATCTGCTGACAGAACCTTTGGTACTGGATTAAATGAGTATACTTTTTTTAAAGATGTATAGCCACCAATTGCTTTAAGTTCAAAGTCCGGCTCACCCTGGTAATAATCAAAATAACAGTGAGAAGTAGGTGTCATAATAACATCATGACCATGCTGAGCAGCCTCAATACCACCCTCTATTCCTCTCCAGGACATAACAGTTGCCCTGGGGGCGAGTCCTCCTTCTAAAATCTCATCCCAGCCAATGAGGTGCCGCTCCTTTGAATATAAAAATTTTTCTATGCGTTTAATAAAATAACTCTGCAGTTCATGTTCATCTTTCAGGTTATTTTCTCTCATCCTTTTCTGACAATCAGGACATTTTTCCCATCTTTCTTTTGGACATTCATCGCCTCCAATATGAATATATTTTGATGGAAAAAGTTCTATTACCTCTGAAAGTACATTTTCCAGAAATTCAAAAGTCTCTTCCTTGCCTGCACAGTATACATCTTGAGAAATACCCCAGTATGTTCTTACCTCAAAAGAATCCCCAGTGCAGGAAATTTCCGGATAAGCAGCCAGAGCTGCCAGGGAATGCCCAGGCAGCTCAATTTCAGGAATTATGGTAACAAAACGGGCCTTGGCATAATCGACAATCTCCTTGATATCCTTTTGAGTATAATAACCGCCGTACTTTTTGCCATCAAATTCACGAGGTAGATTGTGTAAATCTCCTTTCAGAGTCTCATTTCTCCAGGCGCCAATTTCTGTAAGCCTAGGATACTTTCTAATCTCAATCCTCCATCCCTGATCTTCAGTAAGATGCCAGTGGAAGGTGTTCATTTTATGCATAGCAATATAATCAATATACTGTTTAATAAATTCTTTGGGCATAAAATGCCGGCATACATCAAGATGCATTCCCCGATAGGAAAAACGTGGTCTGTCTTTAATCTCTACCCAGGGAATACTCCATTTCTGCTTCTTTTCAGATCGAATCGAACTTTCGATTTCTACAGGTAAAAGCTGGCGCAAGGTCTGAATACCATAAAATACTCCGGCGGCTGTATGTGCTTTAATTTGGATACCATCCTTTGTTACTGAAAGATCATACCCCTCATCACCAAGTTCTGAGTTAGCACCTTTAGAAGTAAAAACAATCGTGTTAGGCTTTTCCTCATAATCACCCATTTTTTTTACTTCTAAATTATAATCAGATGACTTGCTGAGCAAATTGTTAAAATAATCAACAGCATATCTCATCTCTTTAGTATCAGGAGAGATTATAATTTTGGTTTCTGAAGAAATATAAAATCTTCCCTCATGAATATTTATTTCTAACGGTTTAGGAACTATGTCAACTGTATTATACTGTTTATATGTACACCTTATCATACCTGATAAACCTAATCCAAAAATGATAATTGAGATGATTTTTTTCTGGTTCATATTTTCTCCCTTGTTTTATAATGTTACTTAATATCCATAATATTATAAAATTTAAATTAATCCTTAATATCCACATGCTACATGGAAACGCATCACTTTTTATAAATTTCTGATTAAAAGGACTTTTAATATATTTCAATCTCGGAACTCTCTCCTAAAAAGTTTTATTATTTAGGAGTATACTTAATTTTTGTAAAAAATCAAGAACTTTTTTATTGATTAGTTATGATTCAAAGTTCAATATTTCCTGTTTCTACCTACTTAC
>CAYUAG010000018.1:28501-45073 GCA_964442615.1 uncultured bacterium | reverse complement strand
TAATTATATTGATAATTCTATTGAAAAAGAAGGTAAGTATTATTATTCTATATCAGCAGTTGATGGTTATGGAAGATTGATATCTGGAACAGGAAACGAAAGTGAACTTTCAGAACCTATTTTGATTGAACTTAAATTAGGTAATTAACAGAAGTATAGGAACTTTTTTGAAGATATTTACGTATTAAAGATGCTAAAAACAGATTGTTTGTTTTTTTGTGAAAAATTTTGATATTGGAGGTATTATTATGTTTACAACAAAAGTAAAAATTTTTTCAATAGCTGGATTTGTTTTTTTAGGTATTATAATTGGAGTTTTATTAACATCTAATCTTGATTTAGCACCAGAAGGATTTGCTAGCAAAGTTGAAGCAGAATCAAATATTAATAATTCAAAGTTCACCTCTTCTGATAATAGTAATATTCAAATTAAAGGTGGGGAAAATGGTTTTACGGAAATTGCAAAGAAATTGGTGCCTACTGTAGTGAGCATAGCCACAACCAAATTAATTGAACAATCTAGTAGTAATGATGATTTCTGGGGACCAATTTTACGTGATTTTTTTGGCAGAGAATATAAATTTAGAGACCCTAGCCCTCAGAAACTTCATGGTCTTGGTTCAGGAATATTGGTAAGCAGTGATGGATATATTTTAACTAATCACCATGTTATTAGAAATGCAGACGATATAAAGGTTACTTTATATGATAATCGCTCTTTTGAGGCAGAGATTGTAGGAAGTGATCCGCTTACAGAAGTTGCAGTTGTTAAAATTGAAGGTAGTGAACTTCCCTATGCTCCTCTTGGTAATTCAGATAAGGTTGAGATTGGTAATTGGGTTCTTGCTATAGGTAATCCTCTTGAGTTAACTTCTACTGTAACTGCTGGTATAGTTAGTGCAAAGGGAAGAGATATTAATATCATCCAAGATGAGAATGCTGAAGAGCGCGGTGGTTCTTATGCAATTGAAAATTTTATTCAGACAGATGCTGCAATTAATAAAGGTAATAGTGGTGGAGCTTTAGTTAATATGAAAGGGGAGGTTATAGGAATAAATACTGCTATTGCAAGTGGAACCGGATATTATGCGGGTTACGGATTTGCTATACCAATTAATCTTGCCAGAAAAATAATGAAGGACCTGATTGAAAAGGGACATGTAGTACGGCCCTATGTTGGTATTAGCATGAGAGCTGTTGATGAAGCAGTTGCCCAACGATATAATCTAGATCGAATTTCAGGTATATATATTGAGCAAATTATAGAAAATAGCCCGGCAGATAAGGCAGGTTTACAAGAACTTGATTTGATTTTAAAACTTGATGATAGAGAGATTGAAAAAGGAAATGAAGTTCAGAATTATATTGCATTGCAAGATCCTGGAGATGTTATTATAATTACTGTTTTAAGGGAAACTTCTGATGGAAAGTTGAAAAAAATGAATATAAAAGTTACTCTTGGTGCTAAAGAGCCTGAAAAAAGTAAAGTGGAAGCTAATAAGGATGAGAAAATTACAGATTTAGGCCTTGAAGTCCAAAATTTAACTGATGAAATACGTAATAGAATTAATTATTATAAATATGATGAAGGTGTTATTGTAATGAATATTGAGCCATCCAGTGCTGCGGATAATGCAAATATTCAGAGGTTGTCTCTCATAACAAGGATTGAGGATATAAAGATCAAATCAGTATCTGATTTTCGGTATGCTTTAAAAAAAGTGGATAAAGAAGTTGCTATTTTTTATATGAAATTTTATAACAGAAAATATCATGCATTTGTTAGAATAAAATAGATTATTGTAACTAGAAAAAATATTTTTAAAGGTTGTCAAAATTAAGAAACTACAGAATTATTTAATTTATTAATAATACATATGATTTTTTTTATTAAGTTATCTATAGTTTAATACTAATTATTTAATTTAGGCAGCCTTTTTAATGTTGTATTATAAATTAATCACCTATTAATTAAAAATTAAATATAAACATTCCTAAAATATTTTTAAATTTATGAAAAGATGCTATTTTTAATAAGTCTTAAAGCTTCTTTCTAACGTGTTTGGTTTTTATCCATTCATATATTAAATATTCCTCATCCAGTAAATTTTTTTACTAATTTAATATAACAAAGAATATTTATTTTTATATTGAGATAATTCTTTAAATAATAAGACATTAAAGTTGATTGAAGATAATTCTCTATACTAAAAATAATTTTCTAATTCACTCTGGTATAATAATTGCTAATAATATATATAGTATATTTTAAGTGCTTAAAGGGGTCGTTATGTAGTTATATAAATATTGGAAAACAGATATTATTGGCTTATGTATTTTTTTAATTATAGGTTTTTTTGTTTGGTTGGGGAATAAAAAAATTGGTAATAATGATTTTGATACAATAGAAAAGTATTGTGTTTCAGAGCAGTATAGTAGTATTGTATATACAATGAGTGAAGATTTGAAACATATGAAACGAATCATCTGTGCTAAACCTGATCAATTATCAATTCTCTCTTTAGATAACGATATTATTGATTATACATATGCATATGAAGCACTATGGTATAATGGAGTACCTTTGATTAGGGGAGTGAAATCGTTTTATTTTGAATATAGAGATGATTATGGGAATCTTTTAGCTCATTTTAACCATAATTATAAATCGATTGAGACTATTGGATATATAATTAGAAAAATTGATAAAAAACGGGAAATCATTCATAAAAATATGATTAAATTATCGTATAATATGTTAAGTTACTCAATAAATTAGAAAAATTCTCCTCCTCCTCTTTTGGTTGAAGGGCTGTTGAAAAGCAGCCCTTTTTTAACAAAATTCAATAAAATCCTTGACATTTATTGAATTTTAATTTAATTTATAAGAGTAGAATTATGTTTGATTATCTAATTTTTTTTAATATTCTGATTGTATTGACTTTAAGTATATTTTTATTTGTTCATATTCTTACGATATCGTACAAAAAATGGATTATATTATGAAAAGTAAATTTTATTTCTTAAAAATATTAATATTTTAATATTTATAGGATTTTTTATGAAATTTTTAAAATTTAAATACATTATAGGAATCATATTTATATTTTCAGTAAATGTATTTTCTCAAGAGTTATTTACTCAACTTAATAAAAATAACGATAGTAGTAGCGATATGCAAAGGAAAATCAATCGTATATTATATAGTAAATTACCTCAGAATACCGATAACTTGTTAAACAGTGGGGATAAAAGAAATATTAATCTAGTAGGGCGCTGGACTGCAGGACCTTGTTGGGCTGTTAGCTTACAGGGCGATACTGTTTATTTTGGTAATGGAGGAAGCCTTGAGATAGTTGATTGCTCTCATTTGAGTAATCCTGTAAAGCTTAGCAAACTAGATCTTCCAAGCCTTGGGGAAGATATTGAAATAAATGATAACTATGTTTATATAGCTAATGGATATGATGGACTAAGAATTGTAGATATTTCTAATCCCCGTTCTCCCTTTGAGATATCATTTCTTTATACTGGAATTTATACCAAAAGTATTACAATAAAAGATAACTATGCTTATATCACTAATCAACAAGAAGGCATATCTATTGTTGATATCTCACAACCCCATAAACCAATTCAAATAAGTTATTATGATAACATTAAAAATCCAATGGATATTGTAGTAGATAGCTGTTATGCTTATGTAGTTGATTTTTATACTGGTTTACATGTGTTAAATATATCTGATCATGATTCCCCTTATGAAATAGCACAACTTGATAATTATGATACGAATTATAATCTCCATTATAGAGATGGTTATATTTATATGGCAATGAGTGGAGAAGGATTATCTATTATTGATGTTTCTGATCCTTATTCACCTATTGAAACTGGATTAATAAAAACAGGTGATATTGCCTTAAGTATTGTAATTTCTGATGATTATGCATATGTTGCAAATGGTTGGAGTGGATTATGTATAATTAATATTTCAAATCCAGGTAATCCTATCAAAGTAAGTAATTTTGAAACATGGAATTTAGCAATGGACCTTGCTGTTAGTAATAATAGAGTTTATATTTCAGATTATAGTTCTGGTCTTTGTGTAATTAATGTTTCAAATCCACGTAAACCAAATAAAGTTGCATTTTTAAATACTGGTGATTGCGCCTATGACTTAGTTGTAAAGGAAGATATTGCTTATATTGCTGATGGAGAGAAAGGGCTTCGGATAATAGATGTCTCAGATCCAAGAGAAGCATTTGAAACGGGTTTACTTAATTTAAAGGGGTATGGATATGCGTTTGATATTGTTAAACAGGAGAATTATGTTTATTTAGCTGGAGGAAGAGATAATTTACGTATTGTTGATGTAGAAGATCCTAGTTTTCCGGAGTATAAAGGATATTATTACAGTAATCATGCTCGAGATGTAGAAGTAGATGGTAATTTCATTTATTTAGCAAATGGCTTATGTGGATTACTTGTCTTAAAAATTAACAGTATGAAATCTATTTCCTTAGTATCGAAAATTAACACAAACAATTATTCAAAAGCTGTAGTAATTGATGGAGATTATATTTATGTTGCTGAGGGAGAAGGAGGACTCAAAATATTAAATAAGAGTAATAAATATTTACCATATGTAATTAGTTCATTGGACACAGAGGGATATACAGAGGATGTTACAATACAGGGTCAATATGCTTATTTGGCTAATGGAAGTGGAGGGCTTCGTATAATAGATGTTTCACTTCCTAGTTCACCACTGGAGATAGGTTTTTTTGATACAGAAGACTGGTCTTATGATGTGGAAGTTAAGGGGAAATATGCTTATATTGCAGATGGATATAGTGGATTAAGAATTATAGATGTATCTACTCCTGAATCTCCTAATGAGGTTGCTTATTATAATACAGGGGATTTTGCTTATGGTGTTGCTGTTGATGATAAATATGTTTATGTTGCTGATGGTTGGGATGGAATATATATTTTAAATTTTAAATCAGAAAATACTTCCATAATAGATCAGAAATTATCAATTAAAACTAATTCATTTATTGAAAATATTAAACCAAATCCCTTTAATCCTAATACCAAGATACAATATTATGTTGGACAGTCTGGCAGAGTTAAGATTATGATATATAGTTTAATGGGAAGAAAAATTATAACGCTTGTAGATAAGGAAATGAGTGCTGGGGAATATACGGTTAGATGGAATGGATGTGGTAACAATGGTACACAGGTTGCTTCTGGAGTTTATATTATCCATTTAATAAATAGTGATTATACTGATACACAGAAACTTACAATGATAAGATAGTATAATTACAAAAAATTTTAAGTGAGTTTATTATGTTGTATCAGAAAAAAATCTTAGTTTGTTGTATATTTTTATTATTAAGTACAACAGTTATTTTTACCCAAACTACTTTTGAATATAATAAACGTTTATCATTAACAGATAAATATTTGAATAAAAATGAATTAATTGATAAACTCTATTTGAAGAGTCACAATATAGAGAATAATGGTGATAGTAAGAATTTTAATTTAATTGGATATTGGTCTGAGGGGCCTTGTTGGTCTGTAAAATGTAGGCATGATACTGTTTTTTATGGGAATGGTGGTTATGTTCAAATCGTAGATTATACTGATCATAAAAATCCTATAGTACTGTCTAAATTGAGAATACCTAGTCCAGGTGAAGATTTGTTTCTTTATAAGAATAATCTTTTTATTGCAGATGGATATGACGGTTTGAGAATAGTTGATATTACAGATCCAAATAATCCAATAGAGGTTGGAACATATCTATCTGAAGGATATTCTTATAGTGTAGTAATAAATAATAATTATGCGTTTTTAGCAATAGGAAAAAATGGATTTAAAATAATTGACATATCGAATCCATCCATTCCATATAAGATTGGTAGTTATAAAACAAATGATTTAGCTGTTGATATTGCAGTTAATAACAATTATGCATTTGTAGCAGATTATAGTGCAGGAGTACAGATAATTGATATACATAATCCATCTTCCTTAGTAAAAGTAGGATCTATTAAATCACAAGATCATTCATTAGGTGTTGTTGTTCGGGATAGTCTGCTGTACATAGCTGATGGTGGGTATGGTTTACGTATAATAGATATTACAAATCCGGATTCCCCTGTAGAATTAGGATTTATAAAAACGAGAGATGTAGCACTTGATTTAGATATTTTTGGTAATTATGCTTATGTTGCTGATGCTTGGAAAGGATTATGTGTAGTAAATATTTTGGATCCATATAAACCAATTATGAAAGGTACCTCTGGAACTTATTATTTAGCAATAGATGTTGATTATTATTATAATCATGTTTATATGGCAAATTATTGTGGAGGGCTTTCTGTTATTAAAGTTTTAAACCGTTCAGATCCAATTAATATTAGTGCGGTTCCTACTGCTGATAATGCATATAATTTAGTTGTGAAAGATGATTATGCCTTTGTTGCTAATGGAGAGGAAGGATTACAAATAATAGATGTTGCTGATCCAACTTATCCGGTGAAAAGGTATTCATTTGATACAAGAGATTATGCTCGAGATATTTCAATTAATGATGAATATGTGTATATTGCAGATTTTAGAAATTGGATTTCAGTATTAGATATATCTGATCTTGATAATATTTATGAGAAAAAATGGTTTATAACCTGGGGTGTTGTTTGGGCTGTAGAAATTTTTGACGATTTTCTTTATACAGCTGAGGGGAATAATGGATTCAGTATAATAGATATTAATAATTTTCATTATAAATATAAATGGTTTAATACAGTGGATATTGCAAAAGATATAAAAGTTATTGATAGCAGAGCATATATTGCTGATACTAGAGGTGGTTTGAGAATTATTGATATTTCTAATAAAAATTCTCCTCATGAACTTGGATGTTATGAATCATTAGAACAAGCAGAAAATGTAACTATTAGTGGTGATTTTGCTTATGTTGCTGATGGTTCTGAAGGCATTAAAATAATAAATATTTCAGATTCTGAAAATCCATATCTAGTTGGAAGTTATGATACTAAGGGATGGACTTATGCCTCAGCATTAAAAGGTAATTTTCTTTTTGTTGCGGATGGTTCCAATGGACTTCGTGTTCTAGATATATCTAATTCATCAAATCCTTATGAAGTTGGTTTTTTTAATACAGGCGATTGTGCTTTTAATGTAATCTTAGCTAACGATTATGTCTTTGTTGCAGATGGATGGGATGGTATTTTGATACTTGATTTTTTAATTGATGATACGGGAATATTAGAAGTAGAGGATTTCAACTCATCTGTTCCTAATGAGTTTATTTTATATCAGAATTATCCTAATCCATTTAATTCAGAAACAGTATTAAAATATTCTATTCCAGAGGCAGGACATGTAACTTTGAATATTTTTGATATTAAAGGTCAATTGGTAAGAACACTTCTTCAAACTGACCAGGGTTCAGGATTTTACAGTTATGCATGGAATGGAAAGGATACATATGGTAATAATGTAAGTAGTGGCATTTATTTTTATTATTTACAATATAATAATAAAAATAAAATCGGCAAAGCATTATTAATGAAATGATTATTTTATTTAGATTGTGACTGACATAAAATAATATACACATTACTATTATAAATATTTAGAATTTTTGAAAGAAATAAACCTGACAATAATTTGATAAATAAATTTTGAATAACAATTCGATATTTTTTCAATTATTGTGTTACTTATTGTTTTACAACCTTTTGTTTCGAATCTTTTAGTTTTTTAATAATTTTATTATTACTTAAATAAATATTATTAGTTCTGACAAAGAAAAACAGTTTTAGTACTGATTGCCTGAAATAAATACTCAATAGTAAAAGGAGGATTCGGCTTTCGAAATTCTAGGTGCAAAATTTTTTTTGTAAATGTTTTATAGCAATGAATGTATGATCCTAAAGAAAAATCTTTAATAGCATGGTAAAACAAAATATATTGATTTAAAATTTCATTCTATTGAAATCTAAAACATTTAGCAGTATTCCATAGGGAAGTGACTAGTGTTTCAGTGCATCAAGGAGAGAATTTTACAAGATTTCAGGTAACCAGATATTTTTTGATTACTTTTTTTAGAAAAAGTAATTTTACATACCTTATAGCTTAGATTGAATATTCTAATAATAAAACTATTAGTTACTGTTATTAAATTTATTTTTAAAAAAATATTTCAATGAATTTTTTATAAAGAAAAAATTTAGAATGGAGGTCATTAAAAAAATTAAATAAATACTTGACAAATTATCCTTTTTTTATTAATTTCTTAAGTTCATTATTTTTTAAATATGAAGGGTACTTTATAAGCAGAAACTAAATTCAAAACTCTTCAGACCATTTAATTAATTAATCAATTTACCATTTTCTTTAAGAAATTGCTTCATAAATGATTTATCATTTTATTTTATAATTGGATTAAGGAGAATATTTATATGAATATTTCCGAACTGAAAAAGTTAAAGATCAATGATCTTATATCTATTGCACAGGATCTTAATGTACCAGGTTATTCAGGTTTAAGAAAGCAAGAACTTATTTTTAAAATACTTGAGGCACAAACAGAAAAAGATGGGAACGAATTTTCTCAAGGTGTTTTGGATATTTTATCAGATGGTTATGGTTTTCTCCGTTCACCTGAAACAAACTACCTTCCCGGTAGAAATGATATTTATGTTTCACCCTCTCAAATTAAAAGATTCAGTCTCCGAACAGGTGATATTGTCTCTGGACGGATTCGTCCACCAAAAGATAATGAACGTTTTTTTGCTTTGATAAAAGTTGAAGCTGTAAATTTTGAGAATCCCGAAGAAGCTAAATCAAAAATTCTTTTTGATAATCTTACCCCTTTATATCCTGAAGAATCTATTAATCTTGAATTTAAGGCAAGAGATTATACAACCAGAATAATGAATCTTCTTACTCCAATTGGTAAGGGGCAACGTGGTTTAATAGTTGCTCAGCCCAGAACCGGTAAAACCACTATCCTTCAAAAAATTGCCAATGCAATAACTACTAACCATCCTGATATAACCATGATAGTCTTATTAATTGATGAAAGACCTGAAGAAGTTACTGATATGGTACGGTCAGTTGATGCAGAAGTAATAAGTTCCACTTTTGATGAACCTGCAGAACGACATATGCAGGTAGCTAACATGGTTCTTGAGAAATCAAAAAGACTGGTTGAATATGGTAATGATGTTGTTATTCTATTAGATTCAATTACCAGACTTGCTAGAGCTCAAAATGTTGTTATCCCACACTCTGGTAAAATTCTTTCTGGAGGTGTCGATTCCAATGCTTTGCATTGGCCTAAACGTTTTTTTGGTGCTGCCAGAAACATTGAAGAAGGCGGCAGTCTAACCATAATTGCAACTGCTTTGATTGATACAGGCAGTAGGATGGATGAGGTTATTTTTGAGGAGTTTAAAGGAACAGGAAACATGGAGATACAACTTAACAGAGAACTTTCAGATAGAAGAATTTTTCCTGCAATTGATATTAATAGATCTGCAACAAGAAAAGAAGAACTTCTGATTGAAAAAAAGGATTTAAATAGAATTTGGATTTTAAGAAAAGTTATAAACGACCTGACCATGACTGAGGCTATGGAATTTTTACTACAAAAAATGCATAGTTCAAGAAACAATAAAGAATTTCTTGCTTCTATGAATACTTAGATTATTAAATTGTACTTATAAATTAAAAGGAATTTAAAAGATTTAACACACTTAAATTAAAGGGGGGCAGTCATGAAGACAAAAGCATTACGATTCATCGCTACATTAATTTTTTGTGTATTAATGAGTGGATTGAGTTACTCTCAGGAAAATCTGGTATTGAAAGAAATGGATAACAGTAATTGGGATGACAGATTCGACACTCAGGGATTAAATGGATCGGTTACTGGTTTAGCAGTGTATGGAGGAGATGTATACGCTGGAGGTACGTTTACCATTGCAGGAGGAGTGACAGCCAATCGTATTGCCAGGTGGGATGGATTCTCATGGAATGCTTTGGGAAGCGGAGTTAATGGAAGAGTTAGAGAAATTGCCGTCCATCTGGATAAGGTGTATGTGGGTGGTTCTTTTACTACAGCAGGCGGTATTTCTGCCCATCATATAGCAAAATGGAATGGAAGCAGCTGGTCAGCCCTGGGTTCTGGGGTAGATGGTGATGTGTATGCTATTGCTGTGGATGGAAATGAAGTGTATGTAGGCGGAGATTTTCAAAAAGCTGGAGGAATTACGGTAAATAATATTGCAGTTTATAATACCCTTACTAAAACCTGGAGTGCTTTAGGTAATGGGATCACTTTTTCAGGAGAATATTTTCTTCGGGATTCTGTAATGAATATGGGTTGGGATGATGCCATTGTATATGATATATTAATCAGAGGACATAATGTCTTTATTGGTGGTAGCTTTAATAATCCAGGTTCTGACACTACTGGAATTGATATAAACTTTTATTCTAATGTTGCTTATTGGGATGGTTCTTACTGGCATGCAATTGGAATTGAGAATGTAATAAATTGGAGATATGTTTATTCTCTTACCACTGATTGGTCCAATATTTATGCTGGTACTTCAGCTGGATTTTCAGGTGATAGATGGGATGATTATACTGACCGATACTCTGCAGAAGTATTAAAGTGGAGCAGTGGAAAGGGCTGGTCTACTATTGGTTGTGTATATTGTCGAGAATGTGGAGTTAATATACATGCTCTTGATTATTCATCCGGAATGCTCTTTGCTGGGGGTGACTTTACTGATTATTCCAATAATATTGTTCAATGGAATGGAAGTGAATGGAACTCATTAGGCAGCGGCATTAATGGAAGTGTTTTTGAGATTGTAGCCAGACCGAGTGAAGTCTGGGTAGGAGGTACCTTTAGCAAAGCAGGCAATAAACCTTCCCGTAATATTGCTCGTTATATTTTAGACAGTTTTCCTGATCTGACCTGCATTTACGTACCTGCGGATTATCCCACTATTCAGGAAGCTATTGATGCAGCTACAGACGGAGACACAATTATGGTAGCTTCAGGAAACTATGAAATTAACTCCGCCATTGTCAACAACCGGGTGAACAATCTTAAGATATATGGTTCCAGAAAAGAAGATGGCAGTGATGCCAGCCTTGTTAATGCTAGTGTCAATCCAGGAGAGCATTTTTGTTTTTCATTTCAGAATGTCACTGGCTGTGAGATTTCTGGATTTGAAATAAAGAATGGTGTAGTAGGAGTTTTCTTTGATCAATGTATGAGTTGTCAATGTAGCAATAATTATATTCATCACCAGCACAAAATCAGTGGTATTAATAATCCTTCCGGAATATCGATCTGCCAGAGTACCATGATTGATATTGAGTTTTGTATTTTGGACAGCAATCAGGTAAAGGGAATTGAGATCTGGCAGAGTGAAGATATTAATGTAATCAACAATACCATTGTTAATAATTCTGATAAATGTGGATGTATGATCAGTAATTCGGATTCGATTACCATAAAGAATAATATTTTTGCCTTTAATAATACTCATGGCATTGGTGAGAATAACTGTACATTTACAGATTTTGTTCATGATTATAACTGTTTTTATAACAATACTACAGATCCAATGCAGGGATATTCTCCTGGAACTCATTCCCTGGAGTCAGATCCTCTATTTGTTGATCTGCCACAATGCAATTACTTTCTGCAGTCCGGGTCACCCTGTTTAAGTGCAGGAGAAGGAGGAAAGAATATGGGAGCTTTGGGTGAAGAGGGAACTGCTCTGCCTGAATCCCGGTCACACATGGTGAGTACATTCCGTCTTTTTCAGAATCATCCCAATCCTTTTAATGCAACAACCCAGATCAGCTACTCGATCCCTGTTTCCTCCAGAATCAATCTGACTATTTACAATCTCAGAGGAGAAGAAGTAATTACCTTATTTAACGGGCAGCAGAACTCAGGTACCCATACGGTCAGGTGGAATGGGTGTTATGCCAATGGTCATTCGCTTTCTTCCGGGGTGTATTTTTATCGATTAAAAACGGATAATAATGTCACTACCTGTAAACTGTTGCTGATGAAATAAATTTAAATTTTTTATAAGCAATTTGAGATCGAATTGTGATTATTGATTATAGTTGTTAATGTCATAATTTTTTGGAAATACAAAAAATTTTTAATAAATTAAAAGGAATTTAAAAGATTTGACACATTTAAATTAAAGGGGGCAATCATGAAGATAAAAGCATCACGACTCATCGCTACATTAATTTTTTGTGTAATAATGGGCAGTCTGAGCTATTCTCAGCAGACACAGGTATTGCAAACCAGGGATAATAGTAACTGGGATGACAGATTCAACACTCAGGGATTAAATGGATCGGTTACGGGTCTGGCAGTGTATGGAGGAAATGTGTATGCAGGAGGGACATTTACTAATACTATTGCAGGTACTACACCATTAGGCCGCATTGCCAGATGGGATGGAAGTACTTGGAGTCCTCTGGGAAGTGGCGTGAATAATCGGGTACGAGACATTGCTGTTCATCTGGACAAGGTGTATGTAGGAGGTTCCTTTACTACAGCAGGAGGTATATCTGCAAACCGTGTAGCTGTATGGAACGGAAGCGGTTGGTCAGCCCTGGGTTCAGGTGTAGATGGTGATGTGTATGCCATTGCTGTTGATGGAAATCAAGTATATGTAGGCGGAGATTTTCAATATGCGGGAGGTGTTGAGGTTAATAATATTGCAGTTTATAACACAACTACCCAAACTTGGAGTGCTTTAGATAATGGAATCGTTTTTTCAGGAAAGTCTTGTTATTTGCCTTATGGTATAAATACAGGATGGGATGATGCCATTGTATATGATATACTAATCAGAGGAGAACTTATCTTTGTTGGTGGTGGTTTTAATAAAGCAGGTTCTGATTCCGCTAATAATGTTGCTTATTGGGACGGTTCTTCCTGGCATTCCATGGGTGATGGAATAACAGAAAAAAATTTAGATTGTCAACCACAATATATTCTTTCTCTTACAACAGATTGGCAGCATATTTATGCCGGTACTTCCGATGATTGGACTTACCATAATGTTCTTGACGGTTTTGTTCATTTTGCCTATGTATATAAGTGGAGTAGTGGAATGGGCTGGTCTTCTCAAGGTGATGCAACTCTTGGAAGTTTTGGTGAACCAAAGATACATGCTCTTGATTTTACATCCGGAATGCTTTTTGCTGGGGGTGAGTTTAGCCAAGATACTGTTATATGGGATACTGGTTTGGTTAATTCCTTATTACCTAGTTTACGAGGTAATAATATTATTTTTCGGAAAGATGGCAGTGATTGGGATTCATTAGGCAGCGGCACCAATGGCAGTGTTTTTGAGATCGTAGCTAGACCGAGTGAAGTCTGGGTAGGAGGTACCTTTAGTAAAGCAGGAAATAAAGCTTCCCATAATATTGCCCGCTATGTTTTGGACAGCTTTCCTGATCTGACCTGCATTTACGTACCTGCGGATTATCCTACTATTCAGGAGGCCATTGATGTAGCTACAGACGGAGACACCATTATGGTAGCTTCAGGAAACTATGAAATTAACTCCGCCATTGTCAACAACAGGGTGAACAATCTTAAGATATATGGTTCCAGAAAAGAAGATGGCAGTGATGCCAGCCTTGTCAATGCCAGTGTCAATCCAGGAGAGCATTTTTGTTTTTCATTTCAGAATGTGGCTGGCTGTGAAATATCCGGGTTTGAAATAAAAAATGGAGTAGTAGGAGTTTTTTATACCGATTGCATAAGCTGTAAATGCAGCAGTAATTATATTCATCACCAGCACAAAATCAGTGGTATTAATAATCCTTCCGGAATCTCGATTTGCAGCAGTACCATGATTGTGGTTCAATTTTGTATTTTGGACAGTAATGAGGTAAAGGGAATAGAGATCTGGCAGGGTGAAAATATAAATATAATTAATAATACCATTGTTAATAATTCTGATAAATGTGGTTGTATGATCAGTAATTCTGATTCCATTACTGTAAAGAATAACATTTTAGCCTGTAATAATACTCATGGAATCGGGGTGAATAACTGTACATCTACAGAATTTGTTCATGATTATAATTGTTTTTATAACAATAGTACAGCTGCTATTGAAGGATATTCTCCTGGGGCTCATTCCATTAGTGCTGATCCTCTGTTTGTTGATCTTACTGGAGGCGATTATTATCTGCAGTCAGGTTCACCCTGTTTGGGTGCAGGAGAAGAAGGAAAGAATATAGGAGCTTTGGGAGTTACTGCTTCTGAAACTGTTATTTACCAGGACGATTTTAACGATAATATTATCAGCGATACCACCTGGCAGATAATTGAAACCACAGGTACCTCCATTGCAGAACAAAACCAGAGGCTGGAGATGCAAACCACCGTAATAGGAGATGCAAAAGTAAAGAGTAAATTCATGCTCCAGGGGGACTTTGACCTCAGGATAGATTTCAAGGTATCACCAAATGAGGTGAATGGAAATGGATTAGGTATTACAGTATTTGATGAGGATAGCAGTTATTCCATTAACCGGTTGTACGATGCTGGGTGGCCCACCAGGGATGGTAAGAATGGTCACATGTACATGAGTAATTTTAGTGGAGATTACTCCTATGAGGGCAGATTATCCACTCCTGCTGATGATACCACCGGTACACTCAGGCTGACCAGAACCGGCAGTACTGTTACCAGCTATTTTGAACGAGAAAATCAATGGATAGAGCTCAAATCCAAAACCGGAACTACTGAAGATTTATACCTTTCCATCTATGTTATGGTGTACGGCACCTTAATGCCTTTGCAAGGCTGGGCTGATAATTTTACCATAACCAAAGGCACATTGGAATGGCCAGAGGTAGATGCAATACCTGAATCCCCTTCTCAGAAGGTAACAGAATTCCGTCTTTTTCAGAATCATCCCAATCCCTTTAATGCCACTACTCAGATCAGCTACTCGATTCCAGCTTGCTCCCGGGTCAGTTTGACCATTTACAACCTCAGGGGAGAAGAGGTGGCTACCCTTTTTGAGGGGTATCAGAACCCAGGGACGCATACGGTCAAGTGGGATGCCTGCTATAGCAATGGTCATCCGGTTTCTTCAGGAGTGTATTTTTATCGGTTGAAAACGGATAATTATGTCACTACCCGTAAGCTGTTGCTGATGAAATAAGTATTCAGAAATTATTTTTTAAAAAAGATGGAAGAAAGGATTCGATTTTTTTGTTGATATGAAGATGTCAAAATTTGAAATGTATATTTTTAAAGGTATCCTATTAAGGGGAGGGAATCATGGTTAAAAAAATATTGTTCATAGTCATTATGATTGTATTTCCTGTTGTGATTACTGCCCAGTCAATTTTCAGTGACCAGAAGATTATACAGCAGATGGAAACAGACAGTCCAACATCAGTTTATGCAGCTGATTTAGATGGAGATGGAGATCAGGACGTCCTTTCAGCTTCTTTTGATGACAATAAGATAGCTTGGTTTGAGAATGACGGCAGTGGTGGTTTTTCACATCAAAAAGTTATTACTACATCAGCAGGTGGTGCAATTTGTGTTTATACAGCTGATTTAGACGGAGATGGAGATCAGGATGTACTCTCTGCTTCATTTTCGGATAACAAGATAGCTTGGTATGAGAACAATGGCCTTGGTGAGTTTTCCAGTGAGAAGGTTATTACTACATTAGCAGATAGTGTATATTATATATATACAGCTGATTTGGATAGTGATGGAGATCAGGATGTACTCTCGGCCTTAAATTCCACAATATCTTGGTATGAAAACGATGGTAATGGTGAGTTTTCTAACCAGAAGGTCATTACTGCCGAAATAGATGGCGCAATATCTGTGTATGCGGCTGATCTGGATGGTGATGGAGATCAGGATGTGCTTTCAGCTTTATATGATGATGATAAGATAGCCTGGTATGAGAATGATGGCAGCGGTGTGTTTTCTAACCAGCAGATCATCACTACTTCTGCAAATGAGGCAGTGTCTGTGTATACAGCCGATTTAGACGGAGATGGAGACCAGGACGTTCTTTCAGCTGCTTGTTATGCCAAGATAGCTTGGTATAAAAATGATGGCAGTGGTGTGTTTTCCAGTGAGATGGTCATAACAACAGAGGCATGGGAAGCAGCATGTGTTTATGCAGCTGATTTAGATGACGATGGTGATCAGGACGTGATTTCCGCTTCAGATGGAGAGGATGATGATAAAATAGCTTGGTATGAAAATAATGGCAGCGGAGAATTTTCCAATCAGAAGATTATCACTACAGAAGCAATCCATGTCCAATCAATTTACACAACTGATTTGGATGGCGATGGTGATCAGGATGTACTCTCTGCTTCCAGTTATGATGATAAGATAGCTTGGTATGAGAATAACGGTTTAGGCGTCTTTGGCTCCCAACAGGTTATTACCATCTCTGCAGACGGAGC
>CAYUAG010000018.1:0-28401 GCA_964442615.1 uncultured bacterium | reverse complement strand
TGAGTTTGTGTATGCAGCTGATCTTGATGGAGATGGAGATATGGATGTGCTTTCTGCTTCTAGTTTTGATGATAAGATAGCTTGGTATGAAAATGACGGTTCAGGTAATTTTAGCATCCAACAGGTTATCACTAATTCTGCAGACAGAGCTCAGTCTGTGTATGCAGCTGATCTGGACGGAGATGGCGACCAGGATGTACTCTCTGCTTCCTGGGATGATTATAAAATAGCCTGGTATGAAAATAACGGCTTAGGTGGCTTTGGCCCCCAGCAGGTTATTACCATTTCTGCAGACGAAGCTGAGTTTGTGTATGCAGCTGATCTTGATGGAGATGGAGATATGGATGTGCTTTCTAATTCAGGCGGGATGATTGTTTGGTACGAAAATGATGGCAGTGGTGGATTTTCAAATCAGAAATTGATCAAGACAGAAGCAGACGGGGTAGATTCAATTTATCTAACTGATTTGGATGGCGATGATGATCAGGATGTACTTTTTGTTACCTTTTTTAATACTAAAATAGCTTGGTATGAAAATAACGGCTTAGGTAGTTTCGATTGTCTGCATGACATTGCAACCTATTCGGGCGGAGTGTGTTGTTGTGTGTCTGCATTCGATTTAAATGGTGATAGTGCTATGGATGTGCTTTTTTCATCAGATGATATAATTGTTTGGTTTAAGAATGAAGGTTCGGGTAATTTCGGTCCCCAGCAGGTCATTACTACTTTTGAGGATGAGGATTCATTTGTGTCTGCATCCGATTTAGACGGAGATGGTGATCAGGATGTACTCTCTGCTTTCTGGGATATGATTTCTTGGCACGAGAACGACGGCAATGGTCTATATTTCAATCAGAATGTTATTACTACAGAAGTAAGAAATGTACGTACACTTTATACAGTTGACTTAGATAAGGATGGGGACCAAGATGTGCTATCCGCTTCGTTTTGGGACGATAAAATTGCCTGGTATGAGAATTTGACCAGTGTGATTTACCAGGACGATTTTAACGATAATATTATCAGCGATACCACCTGGCAGGTCATTGAAACCACAGGTACCTCCATTGCAGAACAAAACCAGAGGCTGGAGATGCAAGCCACCGTAATAGGAGATGCAAAAGTAAAGAGTAAATTTATGCTCCAGGGTGATTTCGATCTCAGGATAGATTTCAAGGTATCCCCAAATGAGGTGAATGGAAATGGATTAGGTATTACAGTATTTGATGAGGATAGCAGTTATTCCATTAACCGGTTGTACGATGCTGGGTGGCCCACCAGGGATGGTAAGAATGGTCACATGTACATGAGTAATTTTAGTGGAGATTACTCCTATGAGGGCAGATTATCCACTCCTGCTGATGATACCACCGGTACACTCAGGCTGACCAGAACCGGCAGTACTGTTACCAGCTATTTTGAACGAGAAAATCAATGGATAGAGCTCAAATCCAAAACCGGAACTACTGAAGATTTATACCTTTCCATCTATGTTATGGTGTACGGCACCTTAATGCCTTTGCAAGGCTGGGCTGATAATTTTACCATAACCAAAGGCACATTGGAATGGCCAGAGGTAGATGCAATACCTGAATCCCCTTCTCAGAAGGTAACAGAATTCCGTCTTTTTCAGAATCATCCCAATCCCTTTAATGCCACTACTCAGATCAGCTACTCGATTCCAGCTTGCTCCCGGGTCAGTTTGACCATTTACAACCTCAGGGGAGAAGAGGTGGCTACCCTTTTTGAGGGGTATCAGAACCCAGGGACGCATACGGTCAAGTGGGATGCCTGCTATAGCAATGGTCATCCGGTTTCTTCAGGAGTGTATTTTTATCGGTTGAAAACGGATAATTATGTCACTACCCGTAAGCTGTTGCTGATGAAATAAGTATTCAGAAAGATCATTTTAGAAGAATAAGTTGAAATAATGCTTTCCGATGTTAATGCAATTTTTCGGTTGTATCGATGAATATTATTCTTATTATTGACAGAATATAGAATTGAATACTGATTGAAAATTTTAATGAAACAGAAATCTGATTATTTCAAAGCTATTTTCAGCATAGTTCTAATACTAATAATTTTGATTGCCTGGATAACCGGGAGAGGTATTTCCGAGTCCAGGCTTTACCCCTTGCTTGTAAAAATATCTCCCCAAGAAGGGATTTTTATTTCTCAAAAGGATCAAATCTATACTGCCTGGGAAGACTCTACTAAGCAAAAGATCGTTTCCTATTTTTCCTTAGGGGAATGTGAAGGTTACGGTGGCAGGTTGAAAACCGCTGTATGTACTGATACTATAGGGATAATAACCAGAATAACTATTATCAATCATAAAGAAACTCCTGTCTTTCTTAGAAGGATTATTAGTAATGGAATGTTCAAACAATTTATAGGTAAAGCAATAACCGATTCTCTTAAGATGGGAATAGATATTGACTGTATTTCTGGTGCCACCTATACTTCAAGAGCTATAATAAATTCTGTTAATATTAGTTCAAAGAAAATCATTGCATTTTTAAACCATACACCCTATAAGGAAATTAAGAGGATTAAGTTTACTTTTGGTACCCTGGAGTTCCTATTGATTCTCTTTTTGATTGTAGGAATAATTTTAAGAAGTCTTAAACCAAAACATCTTAATACTCTCCGTTTAATATCACTATTTTCCGGATTAATTATTTTTGGTTTTATTTTCAAGTTTTTTATTACTTTATCCTTTATCAACAGACTGCTTATTGGTTCTTTTCCTAATATTAATACTCACCTCAATCATTATATTCTTATAACCAGTATTATATTAATCATATTAATAAGCAAGAAAAACCCTTATTATGCTTGGTTTTGCCCATTTGGTGCGGTCCAGGAATTCATTGGTAAGATAGGGGGAGCAAAGAATAGAGTTCCAATTAATAAAAAGAATATTGTATTATGGATGCAGAGATCTCTTGTTCTTCTAGCAATAATTATTGCTCTGCTTTTTCGTAATCCCACAATTTCAAGTTATGAGATTTTTGCAACATTTTTTAATCTCACTGGCTCTAATATTCAGTTTATTTTATTAGCTATTATTTTGATTTTATCACTTTTCCAAGTAAGACCATGGTGTAGTTTTTTTTGCCCGATTAAACCATTTATTGATTTCATTCAATATATACGAAAGCAGGCAAAATTATTATGGAAAAAAATAAGTACTTAATAAAAAAAATATCAGGTATCTTTATTTTTTCACTAATTATTCTGGGAGTTGTTTTAATACTTTTGGAGATAAAAAATAACTTACAGGTTCTATTAAAAAACACTAAAACACATACCTATAAATCAACTCAGTTGGTAAAATAAGAAGTTTAATCCTTTTAATATATTTTTAAACTCAATACGCTTATTATAGAAATTTCTTCTTTACATTTGTCCTAAAATTGATTATATTCTTATTAATTATTTTGTAACAATAACAGTATAAATTATTCTTAAATATGTCAACCTCTAAAAAAGAACAAAAAAAATTAGCCAAAGCACAAGTTAAAATTGCTAAAGCTGAAGCTAAAGTAAAGAAAAAACAGATAAAAGAAGAGAGTAAAAATTATAAAACACTAATTGATATGAAAAATCTTCCCCAAGGTATTACAATTAATATTAATGATAAAAATAAAACAAATGATCTTGTAGTTACAGGTCTTACACCTGACCAAATGAAAAGAATCCTTCCCAGACTTAATAAAGACCTACTAATTACTTTTACTGAGGAGAGCAATCCTTTTCGTGCTTCTTTACTGCGTTTTTTACGGGAGGGGCTATTTCATACCATTATTAAAGTTATTGCTGGACTTATTGTTGGATATCTTTTAGTTTATATTGGATTAAGATAGATGTAACTTATTTTTTTATCAATCGTAGAATGTAGTTATGATATTAACCAAGAAAGATAGTATATTAATATTTATTTTAGTATTACTATTCAGTAGTTATGGATTAGATGTATCTTTTGTAGCTCTTGCTCATGATCATGATCCAGTAATAGGATATGAAGATAATTGTCCTGCCTGTCAATGGGAAATTCAGTCCAAAGGAAATGATGTGTATCTACAGTTGTTACTGGATACATTGCAAAATTCTTTATCTTTATGCTTTGAAACACCAACTTTTAATATTTTAACCTATAATACCTTAATATATATTTCAACTCAATCACCCCGCTCACCTCCCTATAATCAATTAGGAAATAGTGTTGTTTAAAAAATTTTTGTTCTTCAATACTATACGGATTACAATGTATTTAGAGTTTAAGTTGGTATACTTATAGTAAGTAAATTTTAAGTGTACATTCCAGGTTCTTCAATTAATTTTTTACAGCATTATATTAATCAAAACTCAATAAATATTCATTTCAGTTAAGAGTTATTGCATAATTAATACTATGAATGTTAGTGAATACTACATTCTTAATAAAAATAAGATTATGGAGGAAAATATAGATGTTACTAAAAAAATTATTCATTTTTTTACTTTTATTGATTATACCCTTATCACTCTTTTCACAAGAAAAAGAAAAAAATGATACTAATAAAGAACAGCAGAAACTTGAAGAAGAAATCAAGAAATTACAGGCAAGAATTAAAAATCTTGAACACTATAAACAGGATCAAGAAATAAAAGCTCTGATGCAAGAAGCTGATAACTTAAGCAGAAAACAGAAAGAGAAAAAGGAAATAAACTTTGGTCAAAGGTTTTTTACCGGAGCACGTAAGCAATCAGGATTAAATCCTAATCTTACTCTAGAATGTGACATGTATGCTTCTTATGGAAAATCTAAACATAAGTATAATACCGAACCTTCTGAATTTTCTAATGGTACTAGAAATTTCTTTTTAAGAGAATTTGAATTAAATATCAATGCTCCTCTTGATCCCTATACTCGGGCGAAAGTTTTTATATCTTATGAGGGTGAAGCTGTAAGTATTGAAGAGGGATACATGACCTGGTTGAATTTTCCTCTGAATTTGAATTTGAAAGCTGGTGAATTTAAAGCACAGTTCGGAAAGTTTAACCGATGGCATGATCATGCTCTTCCTCAATATGATAAACCCAGAGTACTGGTAAATTTTTTCGGAAATACTTCTTTAAAAGGTTTTGGTGTATCAGGAAACTTTCTCCTTCCTTCCATGTTTGCACATGTGAATGAGTTAGATTTAGAAGTCATAAGCGGTGGAGTTGGACACTCTTTTCAAGAACGAGGGGACAACCTGATTTTTGTGAACCATTTAAAAAATTATTATGATCTCTCAAAAAGCATTTATCTAGAGATTGGTTTAAGTTCTGCTATTGGTAAGAGTGCAGATCATGAAGGTGATTATAATGCTGAAAAGTATACCAGTATTGTAGGAGGTATAGATTTAACCTTAAGCTGGATTCCTCCTGAAAAATCAAAATATAAAGGTTTTGAATGGCGTAGTGAGTTCCTTTATTCTAAGAGAGAAATTCCAGAAGAAGATATGTATTCCTGGGGAGCATTTACCAGCTTTCAGTATAGGCTTGATGCCAGTTTTCTTACAAGTGTAAGATTGGATTACACTCAGCTTCCCTGGGATAATGATTTAGAAGAAAAGGGTTTTGCTGCAACTCTTGATTATTGGCAGAGTGAATTTGTCAGAATACGTTTCCAGTATTCCTATATAGATAGAAATTTTGCAGATGGGGATAGTCGGCTTATTTTCCAGACCTCATGGGCACTGGGGCCACATAAACATGAAAAATATTAATAGATAATAATAAGGAGTAAAAAATGATTATTAATTTCAAAAGAATTGTAATTATTTCGGTACTATTAGTTTTATTTTTATCAATTCAGATGTTTAGTAGCGATATAAAACTAAAAATTGTCACTTCATTTTCTGACTATGCATCCATAACAGAATTCATTGCAGGGGATTATGCCGAAGTTACTTATATCTCCCAGGGTAATCAGGATCCTCACTTTGTACCTCCAAAACCTGGATTTGCTATGATGCTACAAAAAGCAGACATGTGGATTACAACAGGTATGGATCTGGAAGGATGGTCAACAACCCTGCTAGATAAAGCCCGGAATAAAAAAATAATGGATGGTCAGACAGGTTTTGTTTCTGTTTCTCCTGGAATTCCTATTCTACAAAAGATAACTGGCACCATAGATCAATCCAGAGGTGATATACATCTCATGGGAAATCCTCATATACATACCGGTCCTCTAAATTGGAAAAACATAGCAGAGAATATTACTATTGGACTTGTTAAGAATATGCCAGAAAAAAAAGACTATTTTACAAATAATCTTGAGGAATTTAAGAAAAAAATCGATTATTTGCTCTTTGGTGAGGAATTAGTAAATATGTTTGGGGGTGAACGTCTTTCTAAAATGCTTTTAAATCATACTTTATTCGATTTTCTGGAAAATGAATACCAGGGACAGAAACTGAAAATAAAATTGGGAGGATGGTTAAAAAAAGCACTTCCCTTTAGGGGTAAAAAAGTAATTGCCTACCATAAAAACTGGGCCTATTTTGCAGATCAATTTGGTTTGAATGTCGTTGAATATATTGAACCCAAACCAGGTATTCCACCAACACCTAAACATGTTCAGAAAATCACAAAGCTTATCAAAGATATGGAAATAGATCTCATGCTGGTTGCTGGTTATTTTGAGAAAAGGAAACCAAGTACAATTTCTCAAAAAACAGGGATAGAGGCTTTATTCCTTCCTTTTTCTGTAGATGGAATTCCGGAAGTGAGTGATAATTTTAAACTGATTGATTATTGGATTGAACAGATCAATAAGGCTGTTCAAAAATAGTAAGGGATTGAAAACTAAATAATCTAAAATTAGGAGTATTTAAATGCTTGAGACACTTAATTTTTTTGCCATTCAGATCGTATTATTAGCGGTGGTTACTTCAGTACATACCTATCTTGGTCTGCATGTTATTAAACGCGGTATAGTCTTTTCGGACTTGGCTTTGGATCAATTAGCAGCATTTGGGGTGATTGTTGGTATTGGTTTTGGTATAGCTGGTGGAAGTACAGGTTCTTATATTGTTTCTTTTGTAGCTGTACTATTTGGAGCTTTTTTACTGGCCTATGTCAAGCCTAAAAATAAAAATATTCCTCATGAAGCAGTTATTGGAATAATTTATGGATTGGCTCTGGTTGCTTCCCTTATGGTTGCTGATAAGATTTCGGGTGGAATTGCTTATGTGACTCAGACATTATGTGGTACTCTATTATGGGTAAGCTGGTCTCTGGTTTTTGTTACTGTAGGTGTCTATATTTTGCTGGCAGTCTTCCATTACAAGTTCCGAAATAAATTTACTGGTATTACTGAAAAAAAACATAAAGTAAAAAATGAAAATCTATGGGATTTTTTATTTTTTATTACCCTGGGAATAATTACAGTTTTAATAGTTCCTATTGCAGGTGTACTACTTGCTTATAGTTTTTTAATGATTCCTGCTGCCATTTCTTTATTATTTACCAAAGAATGGAAAAAGGGATTACAAATCGGCTGGATTGTTGGATTTATTGCCTCGCTTACCGGACTATTTTCATCTTATTTTTTTAATTTATCCTATGGTCCCAGTCTGGTACTTGCCCAGGGATTTTTCTTTCTGGGAGCTTTAATTTTAAAAACTTATATTCTTAAAAAATAGGGAAATAATACAGTAGTATCAAAAGTTGTTAAAATGAAAACCACGAAGATCATGAAGAACACGAAGAAATGAAATTGTATTAATTATCTAATAGAGCTTTCTTAATGCATTATAATATTTTAGAATTTCTCATTTTAACACTAACAATGAAACATGAAAGGATATATATATGAGTTTAATGGATGTTATAATATTTTTCTTACCTCCCTTTGTAGCCTGTCTGACTCTTGTAGGTATACATGCATATCTTGGTATTCATGTTATAGAACGTGAAATAATTTTTATTGATATTGCCCTAGCTCAAATCGCAGCAGTTGGAGCTACTATGGCTCATATTTTCTGGCATGCTGAGGAGAACAGCTTATTGGTATATTTATTTTCTCTCGGTTTTACTATTCTGGCAGCTCTTTTCTTTACTGAAGTGAAAAAACGGATTAAACAAATCTCTCAGGAAGCAGTTATTGGAGTGTCTTATGCCATAGCAGCAGCAGGTGCTTTGTTTATTTTTGCCCTTGCTGCTGGTTCCGATGTCCATATGGAACATATGCTTACCGGAAGTATTTTATGGGCTAAATGGAATTATATCTTACTTTGTGCCGGTGTTTATGCAGGAGTCGGATTGTTTCATTATATTTTTAGGGACAAATTTTTAAAAGTTACCCGGGATTATGATGCTGCCATTAAGCAAGGTATTAGGGTGAGGCTCTGGGATTTTTTGTTTTATCTCTCAGTAGGTATAGTTGTAACCTTAGCGGTCAGTATTGCTGGAGTTCTGGTTGTTTTTGCCCTGCTGGTCATCCCGGCTACTATTTCAGCCATGTATACAACCAAATGGGTAAATAGACTCTGGATTGCCTATGGAGTCAGTATTTTAGCTTCAATAATGGGATTGGCTTTTTCCTTTTTTCTGAATTTTTCCTGTGGTCCTTCGGTGGTGTTGTTTTTGGGATTGGCTTTGATAATTACAGGAGTTTCGAGGATTAAGTTATATTCATCCTTTCAAGGACGAATTTCCAGATCAACTTACTGGCTCAAATATTTTCTTCCTTACGTTGGTATTTTTGTTATTTTTTATAGCACATTGAAAATATTGTCTGTAATTTTTTTATTTGTTACTATATATCCTTCATTAGCTGTATTTGTTAAGAGATGCCATGATCGAAACCATAGCGGTTGGTTTTTATTAATTGGATTGATTCCAGTAGTGGGCAGTATATGGTTACTTGTTGAATTGGGATTTCTTAAGGGAACTGAGGGTTCTAATAATTATGGACAGAATCCCTTGGTTTAAATTGGATTTAGAGTTTGCGTTTAGTTATTCCGTATTGTTGAAAAAATTCATTTGTTATCCCACTTTGGAAGCGGAGTCCACCTCTTTAATTAAAATCATAAATCAATTTGATTTGATCCTATGGAGTTTATTTATGTTGCATTTTACAACAAAAAGTATTATATTGTTGCATATGAAACATAAGGAGGTAACTAACTATGGGTATAGCTGTAAGAATTTCCGATAAATTAGTAGATGCGGCAAAAATTTTTTCGAGAGTGGAAAATCGTTCAGTAACAGGTCAAATTGAGTACTGGGCCAAGGTTGGTAAAATTGCGGAAGAAAATCCTGATTTATCCTATAGCTTAATCAAGGAAATACTGATTGGACTGGAAGAATTAAACAGCGAACAGGGAACAGAGTACAAATTTGGATAAAATTTTATGAAAGTAATTCAATCTCCACAATTTGTCAGAAAAATAAAAAAATTTCATAAAAATCAGAAAGAGACGTTAGATATTCACATTCGGAAAATCATAGATAACCCTCAGCTCGGTCAGGAGAAAAAGGGCGACCTTAAGGGAATTTTTGTTTATAAATTTAAAATACAAGATATTCAATATTTAATCGCTTATCGCATTGAGAAAAGTATTATTGAGTTGATCACCATTGGTTCCCATGAGAACTATTATCGCGATTTAAAGGATTATTTGAAAAATAAGTGATATAGGTGGACTCCACTCTGGAAGTGGAGTCCACCTCTTGTCTTAATAAGGTGGAAGCCGTCTTGACCTTTAACCCTGACAAGGATCCAAACCCTGTCAGGATTTGAGTCAGAAGATAGCCTATTCATACCCAACCGCACCATACCCAACCCAATGCCGCAAGTTAGCAGGGGCAGTAAATCCTAATCCCGGTTCTTTTATTGCCATTTTTCCTGGTTCTATACTTGTTCCATAACTAATAAAATGTCCCTGTAAATTTGTAAGATTTAAATCCTTCTTTAGATAATATAGAAAATCTATTCCAAAAGGTACTGAAAATCTTCCACACCAGGTAATTTTATAGGTATAGACATCACTGCTGTCAACAAGAGTATGCATAAGATTTTTAAGTTTTTCTGGTTTAATCTTTCCGGTCAGGTAGGTATCAATCAAATTGCGATCACGGTTCACTGCTTTTTGGTATCCAGTTTTATCTACACCGAATTTAGCATAATTTTTCCCACCCCAGTCTTGATCTCCATAGTGTACACAATCAGTAGATATTAAAAATCCAATATCTTTGCCTAATTTAAGTTTATTTTGGTTAATAGTGGTTGATACTATCTGGGCAAATGATTCAGCCAAGTAATTCAGTCTTTCCCATTTCATATATGGGACCAGAACAGGTAAAATTTGAATATTTTTATTGTAGTATTGCAGAAATGGCAGCGGTCCTTCAATAGAATGCTCTTCAGAATGAAATTTGTTTGATACTATAAAGAGAGAAGTATCCATTTCAGAAAGAATTTTTTCCCTTAGAAATGAAATTTTTATATTTCCATATGGACCTTTCCAAAAATCAAACTCATCAAAGATTAATTTATCCTTTACTCCCCAATTTTTAGCTTTATGAGCCACACCAAAGATAATTATGTGGTCCATTTTAAAATCTTTTAATAAATCCACATAAATTCTTCCAGCATATAAATGATCGTCATGAGGGCACATTCCCCCGATATATTTTTTAGAAGTACTCTCTTTAGATTCTGATATTTTTTTTGATTGTGATTCTTTTACCTTTTTTATTACAGTTTCAATTTCTGATATATTTTGAGAAAATCCTACTGTGTCAGCTAATCCCCTAATAGTTATATCTTTATCAGATTTCTGTTGTTCATTGCATAAAGAAAATACTATTATTAAAAGAATTAAGATAAAAAATACTGATAATACTTTTTTTAAAAATATTTTTTTCTTCATACTTTCCTCCTATAAATTATTACTCACACAAAGACACCAAGCCGCCAAGAAAAAAATTAGATTTTTGACTTTTTCACCAAATCTCTTGGTGTTCTTTGCGGCTTTGGGTGATAGATTAATTACTGACTTTTGTAAATTTTTGTTTCGGATAAAAATTTGTCATACTGATTTTGTTTCGGCATCTCAAAATAAAGCTTCGAGACCCTGAAACGAGTTCAGGGTGACATATAATTTTATAGTTTACAAAAGTCAGTAAGTAAAATAGAAAAATAAAAGATTCAAATCAATTTTTATTGTAAAAAAACTTTTAATTTTGAATTTTTTTTAGTATATAATGGATGTTAAGAAAACCAAGAAAAATCAAAAAAAGAGGTAATCAAATGAAAAGAATACTATTAATGTTTATTTGTACAGGTTTTATTGTACTATCCTGTTCAAAATTAAGCAAGAATCCTTTTTTAAAGAAATTTGATACTCCTTTTTCTATTCCACCCTTTGATCAGATTAAAAAAGAACATTACCTTCCTGCCTTTAAACAAGGGATAGAATTCCATAACAAAGAAATTGAAAAAATTATCAACAATAGTGAAAAACCTACTTTTGAAAACACTCTTATTGCTTTAGAAAAAAGCGGTTCTTTATTACAAAGAGTAAGGAATGTCTTTTATGTATTGAACGGTTCCATGTCTGATAAGAAAATGCAGGAGATCAATAAAAAAATAACACCATTGCTGTCCAATCACAGGGATGATATTTTACTTAACGAAGAGCTTTTTGAGAGAATAAAAACAGTTTATGATAAAAAAGAGGAACTGGATCTTACCCCTGAACAGAATACTCTAGTAGAAGAATACTATAAAGATTTTGTAAGAGGCGGTGCAAACCTTGATAAAGAGAAAAAAGAAGAGCTGCGGGCAATTAATGAAAAGCTTTCTATGCTATCAGTAGAATTTGGTGAAAATATACTCAAGGAAAATAATAAATTTGAGTTTGTCATAGAAGATGAAAATGATCTTGAGGGATTGCCTCAATCTGTAAGAGATGCTGCAGCTAATGCAGCTAAAGAACGGGATTATGAAAATAAGTGGGTATTTACTTTACATCGATCGAGTATTACTCCCTTTCTTACCTATTCAACCAAGCGAAATTTTAGGGAAAAGATTTTTAAAGGGTATATTAACAGAGGAAATAATAATGATGAGCTTGACAATAAAAAAATTGTCTCTCAGATTGCTTTACTGAGGGTAAAAAAGGCTCGCTTGCTGGATTATAAAACTCATTCCCACTTTATTCTGGAAGAGAACATGGCAAAAAATCCTGAAAATGTTTTTAATCTTCTTAAAAAAATATGGGAACCTGCTCTTAAAAAAGCTAAGATAGAAGCCGGAGAACTTCAGAAGATAATTTATACTGAAGGTGAGGATTTTAAACTCCAACCCTGGGATTGGTGGTTTTATGCAAATAAATTAAAACAAGAAAAATATGCTTTTAATGATGAGTTGATCAAACCCTACTTTGAACTTGAGAATGTCAGGAAAGGGATTTTTTATCTGGCAAATAAACTCTATGGAATAAATTTTATTGAAAGAGAAGATTTACCTAAATACTATGAGGATGTAAATGTATATGAAGTTGAAGAAGCTGATGGCTCTCATATTGGTATCTTCTATACCGATTATTTTTCCAGATCTACCAAAAGAGGCGGGGCTTGGATGAACAGTTTCGAAAAACAATCTAACCTTGAAGGAAATCAGGTTAATCCCATAGTTACAAATAATTTAAATCTTGCCAAACCACCCCAAGGAAAACCTGCCCTTCTCACCTTAGACCAGGTTAAAACCATGTTTCATGAATTTGGTCATGGACTTCATGGTCTTTTATCAAATTGTACCTATAGAAAGCTTTCTGGTACGTCTGTTTCAAGAGATTTTGTGGAATTACCTTCTCAAATAATGGAACATTGGGTTACAGAACCAAAGATGCTGAATGTATATGCCAAGCATTATGAAACTGGTGAAGTAATACCATCTGAATTAGTTGATAAAATCAAGAAAGCAGGTTTTTTTAATCAGGGTTTTGCTACAGTAGAATACCTGGCTGCTTCTTTTCTTGATATGTACTGGCATTCACTTACTGAACCGGAAGAAAAGAATGTGTTTGCATTTGAAGATAAAATGATGGATAAAATAGGATTGATTCCGGAGATTGTGGTCAGGTACAGAAGCCCTTATTTTGGACATATATTTTCCGGTGGATACTCTGCTGGATATTATAGTTATATATGGTCTGAAGTTCTGGACTGCGATGCATTCCATGCATTTAAGGAAAAATCAATTTTTGATAAAGAAACTGCTCTTTCGTTCAGAGGAAATATTCTTGAAAAAGGAGGATCTGAGGATCCAATGATTTTATATAAGAGGTTCAGAGGAACTGAACCAAAGGTCAAGTATCTTCTTCAACAAAGAGGATTGGAATAATACTTGAATTTTATTAGGTATGATTAAAAGTTGAATTTTTTAATTATGCCTTTTGATTTTGCTCAATACAGATTCATTATAAAGCGATAACTTCAAAAATCTCAGTTATGCTTAATATATTATTAACATGGCTGAGATTTTTTATGATGCCCTGTCCACAATCCATCTTTAATTTCATCATTTTTCCTGTATTGGAATGATAAAGCAGGACTGCTTCTTTCTTAAAAAAGTACATGTTTATCAATAATCCTCTGCATGAGCTATACATTGATGTTTAGAAAATTTATATTATTTCTTTTGTCCTTTGACTTTTTTTGTGTTTTTTATTGCTAAAATAATATTAACACCAAATGCTACTCCACTAATAAAAAATAAAAGAAAGTGACCGATATTGATACTGCTTTTATCATAAAAAACAATTGCAACAGCTAAAAAAATTATACATAGTGCGTAATAACGGATAGCTTCTTTTTTCATTGTTGAGTCCTTATATTTTGAATTATTAAATTAAACATAATCATTTGTATAACCTGTAGCAAATTTTCGGATGCTAAATTTATTAACTGAAATCATTTGCTGTCTTGTACTAAGCTTAAAAATTGAAAAATATCCTTTGTAGTCAAGTTACTGCTATTTAAGTAAAATTAGCTTTTTAGTATGAATTTGGTCATCACCCATGAGTTTAGAAAAGTACAGTCCGCTGGCAAGTTTGTTTGCATCAAAATTAATAGTATGGTGTCCTGGCTGTTTTTTTTCATCAATCAAGGTTGAAACTTCTCGCCCAAGTGCATCGAATATTATTAATTTTATATGCTGTTCATAAGGTACAGTGTAACCGATGGTCGTGGTTACATTAAAAGGATTGGGATAATTTTGAGATAAAGAAAATTTCAATGAATGTTGTACTGTTATATCATTATCTTCTATTTTGGATGATGTTATATCACCAATGAAGATACCACGACCGTGAGTTCCTATGGCTATCCGTCCATCGGATTTCCGCGATGCAATACTTGCAGCGACTACAGTTCCAATTTTATCAGGACTTTCCTGTTTCCAGACAGTATTTGAACCATTGAGTTGCATGGTTGAATAAACTCCGGTGCTGGTACCAACTAGGTAGATGGTTCCCTGATTGGTTGGTAAAATTGTAGCTGAACGCAGTGAAGGTCCTGGATTGTTGGCATCTCCTTGCAAATCTCCTTCGACAGCTGTATAATTTGCACCCTTATCATTAGAATGGTACAGGCCTAGTATGTTATAATTGGAATGGACAACTAATATCTCATGTGCACTGTCAGGATTTACCGCTATGCAGTGCACATAAGCACCCTTATTTATATTGGGAATGGAAATGTCTACAGCACCAGTGGTGGCAGTATGTGCATTTTCAAGACGGAACATTTTAGGACGATCATTGGAATAATATCCACAACTGGCACCATAATAGAGTAGGTGGGCAGGATTATTCATCGAGACTGACAGAGCTGTAATACTATAGCCCGAAGGTACGGCAAGATTTGTAAGTTCTGTCCAGCCTATAGATGTACCAAATTCATAGATAGGTATAGAGCTGAGTGAATCATTTCGCCACAAGCTGTTACCTGCAGGATAATACATCACATCCTCGTCCTTGGAATCTACAACAAATGGATTGATAAAAAGTTGATTGCTAGCTCCCACAGGAGTTATGAGACTCCAATTTGGCCATCCTGGTGGATAGGGATCATCATATATATCATAAGCCAAGCGGTAAACACCTCCTTCTTGATAAGAGGTATAGGCAAAATTATCTCCAAAATAAGCATAAGCACCATCCCCTGAACTCATATCCGTGGAAAAACTGGAATTTACTCCGTTCCATCTGAAGTAAAGAGTACCGTTATCTTGGGTTCCTCCCATAATTCGATCATCATTTGCTTCATTAGGAATTGCCACTGTATAAAATTGAGTGGTAATATATCCGTTATTTTTGTCTACCCAGGGAAATAAGGATGATGATGAAGAAGGCGTGGTGATATCTGAAGTATAACTAAGTCCACCGTCGTGTCCAAACCAAACTTTTTTAGGATCTAAGGGATTAAAAGCAATAGCATGAAGATCGCAGTGCAGGTTGGGATATAATACATAACCGTAACCCGGCATGTAACCACCAATCCAGGTATGAAAACTGTCTGTGGAAGCGGTTGCAAAGCCATCTTCAGATCTGTACAGATTGGTTCCCCCAATTAACACGTAGTTTTCATCATCTGGTTTAACTGCAATCACCATACAATAATTCTCAAAGGTTTTAACAGTTCCATACATACTAAAATCGGGTAAATTGTTGGAACGGTCGACTGATGCACCGGAAGATATATTGATTTTATGAAATCTGACATCTTCCCGTCCGTTCGTTTTTAACTTTCCGGTCCAGGTGAGTACATAGGTTATATCAGGATTGGAGGGAGCAATAGCAATAACACTTCTTTGATGGGTTGCTGGAAAAGTAGTAGGAGTAATGTTAGTCCAATTAAGGCCATCATTAGTGGATTTATATATACCTGGTGCTTTTTTTTTCTTTATGGATCCGGGATCCTGTGATATTGCTGCCACTATTGTCCCATTGGTATCTGCAACCACATCCGTAAAATAGTGCTCACCCACATTTCCAAGTACACGATTGAAAGAATTACCGCCATTGTCAGAACGGTAAATACCATAAGCATTGCTGGCAATAAAGATACTGCCTGATGTGGAGCTAATCACAATTCTGGATACATAATCAAATTGACTGTCAAATGAGGTTGGATTACTGCTTGAATTGGATAAAAGAGTCCAGGTGTCGCCATTATCAGTGGATTTGTACAAACCTGATCCGGAATAAAGAGCCTTGCTTGCTGCATCAGAGGCGGAATTACCTATATATTCACCAGTCGCGTAATACCAATTATTAGTATAGCCCGGACGTGTGTCCTGAGCCAGTGAGGTAACACTTAGGTGCTGACCTGGAGTGCTCTTTAACAGCCAGTTATTACCTCCATCCAGTGATTTCCAGATACCTCCTGAGACACCTCCGGCAATTACCATGTTTGGATCCGTAACGTCCATTTCAAAAGCACGGGTTCGCCCTCCGATATCATTAGGACCTACTTCATACCAGTTGAATTGAATGCTCTTTGTTACTTTGTTGATTATTTTTGCTTTCTGTAGTAATGTATGCGCATATGCCAGTTCTCTTTGCCGAATACCAGTGGGAATTTTATTTGTCGCAGGGTCCCTGAGCATTCTCAATAGATATTCCCATCTGGCTTTTTTTGCTTCTACAGATGCTTTGGGAGAAGAGGTTGAGGTGATTTTTTTGGGAAAGGGTACTTTTGAATGATGTTGTTTCTGATAGAAAAATATGACTAATAGTACCAACAATCCAGTTGTAAATACGCTTACATAAACAACTAATTTTGAATTAAATTTTTTCATAATTTTATTCCCCTAAATAATTGTTTAATAAATATGAATTGCCTGCCATGAAGAAATCGAATTTTTACGGGACAGAGCCTGGTTATAGCTCAAACTCATTTTTAAAATATTCCCTGGTTGTAGTGTCTGAGATAAGGGTGGATTTCTTTCTTTGAAATTAATCTTGACGATTTCAATTATAATTTCAGATCCTGGGGGCAACAGTGGCGTTGCTGATCCATATCCATGAACAGTTATGATGCGAAAAGAACATGAAAAGTAATCTTTTTTTTTCTCACAGGTTAGAATCGCTGCACTTACATTGGCCGTTCCAGGTGGAATTGATTGTGAAGGAGTTGGATGCATAATTTCTTTTTGGGAGGATACAGTACTTTTTGATTTTTCATTTATAGATGAAGCACAGCTAAATAGAATCAGAGAAAAGATAATGAGTAGTAAAACTAGTAAATGTGTGAATCTCATGGCCAGTTCCTTAAGGATAAATTTTTATTAGTAATACTCTCTAAGGCCAGATTGTTATACATCAAAAATATAATTTTCACAACAAACATAAAAATGAAAGTTATGAATTTCAAAACATTACAAATAATTACAAATAAAAAGCTCAGTATCAGAGAAGATAATTAATAATAGAAAAATATAAGAGAAATGTCAAGAAAAAATAATTTAATTTTTACCTCATTTTGTTCTCAACTTTCTGAAACTAACAGATTCCATAGATTAGAAATGGTAACCTTAGTTCAAAACCTCTAAGGAACTGTCTGAAAAAAACAAGCACAGCATTCAACAGAGTAAGAAATGAGAACACAGATGATAGTGTTTTTTTTATATTTGTTCTGTGATTTTTTCTATTTCTCTGTGAATTCTGTAATTTTATTATTTTTGAACTTTTTAGACAATTCCGAATTTATTCCTGTTCTATAAGAGTCAATGTATATTTTCAAGGTTTGATATCTTTGTTTTAAAAAATTATATCTTTTCAGATCAAATTCTGGGGGATTAGAAAAACGCTATAAGAAATAAAAGTTGTTAAGTTTAAATAAGAAAGTCTTTGTTTGAATTTAGTCAACCCAGTACAATATACGTCCACATTGTTCACATGTAATTATTTTATTATCTTTTCGGCCTACCATAGAATAGGAAGTTGGTAATTTTGCAAAACATCCTAAACATACATTATCCTGAACTGGAACAATAACATGTTTATATCGGGTTCTCAATTTTTTATAGGTTCTTAATACTGATGGCTTTAATTTTTTAGATAGATCATCAAGGGCATTTTTCAATTTCTCTTTTCCTTCAATTTGGAATCCAAATTTTCCATTTTCCTGTTCCGAATCTCGGAGCATTAAATCAATATCTTGATACATCACTAAAATTTCTAATTGATTCTTATACATTTTTACTTATTATTAATAATATTTATTAAAGAATTAAAATTTTCGACCTTAAGCAAAGCTTTATGCATTTTAGAATCTTTGACGATTTCGACAATTTTACCTAATAAGGGTAGATATTGATTATTCTTGTCATGAGGGGGCGCAACTATAAGAAAAAATATTTTTACATCCTTATTGTCAATTGCATTAAAAGAAATACCCTTTTTTGACAAACCAAACACAATGTTAATATCTGAAACAGTAAGAGTTCTACAATGGGGAATTGCTATACTTTTACCAATTCCAGTACTTCCAAGAGTTTCACGTTTTATTAGGGTTTGATATAATATATTTTCATTTTTAATTAAATCTAATTTAATTAATGGTTTAATCATTTCTTTTAAAACATCTTCTTGTGTTTTTGATTTCAAAGATGGAATGAATAGTTTTTCATGAAAAAATTTTAAAAGATTTGTATAATTCATTGTTACTCCAATAATTTATTATAAATATTTTGATAAATTTCTTTTTTTTAATTGTTCTACAATATTTTTTATATCTTCTGCTTTATTTTTTTTGCAGATAATAGTTGCACCATCATTTTGTATTACAACAATATTTTTTAATCCAACCACAGCCACAAGCTCATCTGTGTTGATATAAGAATTTTTAACTTCATGAGTTATTACTTTACCAGTTACTGCGTTTCCATTTTTATTTTTTTTACTTATTTGGTATACTTGATCCCAGCTTCCTAAATCACTCCAGGGAAAATTTCCCTTTACAATACAAACATTGTTAGTCTTTTCCATGATTCCGTAATCTATTGAAATACTTTTTAACTTAGGATAAATTTTGTTTAGCTTTTTTTCAAAATTATCCTTATCTATTGAAGTTTTTAAATCCATTAATCCTTTATATAAATCTGGAAGAAATTTTTTTACAGCTTTGAAAAAAATTTGTAATTTAAAAATAAAGATTCCGCTATTCCAGTAAAAATCACCACTATTTATAAATCTTTCAGCGGTTTCAAGATCAGGTTTTTCAGCAAAAGTGCGGACTGTATAAACATCTATATCATTTACCGGACCGATATTTTTATTAGTTTGAATATAACCATATCCTGTTGCGGGACGATCAGGCATAATACCAATGGTAACAAAACAATTATTGTTTTTTGCTACATCTACGGCTGCATTTATTGTTTGATTGAAAATTTTTTCTTTTTGAATAAGATGATCTGCAGGGGATACAACCATGATCTCTTCTGGATTTTTATGTTGGATAAATAATGCACCTAAACCTATACAGGGAGCGGTATTCTTTCCAACTGGTTCAAAAATTATATTACTTCTCGGTACATTTCCAATATGATTTTTTATTTCGTTTTTTTGTGAGCTTTTGATAACAACATAAATATTCTCAGAAGGTGTTATTTTTTCAAATCGGGAGATTGTGTTTTCAATTAAAGATTTTTTACCAAATATATTTAAAAACTGTTTTGCTTTTTTTTCTCTACTTTTTGGCCAGAATCGGGTACCAGATCCTCCTGCCATTAATAAGCAATACATGATAAGAATTCCTTATTAAGAAAGATAATGATTGGAAATAATTGGATTTTTAACAAGTGAAGATGAATTTTTATTAATTTGGAATGATTATTTTTCATTTTATATAAATTTAAAAAATTTATTAAAAAATGCAAGTTATTTATAAAATACATATCCAATTATAACTAAATAAAAAAAACATAAAATTAGTAAAATAACTCTATTTTCTTTTTTTTGTTTGATATCTGAATATCCTTTTGGTTTGGGTAAAGGAATAGGATCCCATTCCAGGTTATATTTTTTAACTAAACCTTGAATGTAGAGCAGATGTATACAGGGAATACCTTTTGATGCCATTTCAAATAATACTCCCCTTTTGTTTTTATCTGGAAGTGTCACATCCATAATCAAACCAGGTTTCACTTTAAGGATTAACGAACTTGTTCCCAGGTTTGCTACATTACCTCCGCAATTGATAAAAGCATTGATATTTTCTAATTTTTCTTCTTTATTATAAATTTGTAAACGTTTCTCCACCGATTTTCTGAAATCATTTTCAAAGATAAATGGCACCTTACTTTTTTTAATTTGCCTAATCAATATCTTTTTAAACGAACTATTCATACCTCTTCCTATATCTCCTTCACCTCCCAGAGAGATTGCAGATGGATTATAAGAAAACACTCCTTTCTGGTATAAAAGTTCGTATATATGCAAAAGATTAAACTCAGGATGATTTGCGCCGTAAGAAGATGATCCAAGAGAGAGTATGGTTATGGGTTTAACTCCCATAGCCTCAGCAGCGCAGACAGAAGCTATCATCAGGGCCGGGAATGATGCGGAAGAACCAATAGCAATTCTATCTCCTTTTTGAATACCTGCCTTTAATAATAAATACACTATAAGACCAGCAAAATTGGGATTTGTAGTCGTCCGCTTAGCTTCAAGATGTCCGAGAGAGGTTGTGAGGCTGGATTGTTTGCTGCCTATTAAGCCAGTAGAATTGGGATCAATTTTTTTATTGATACTTATATTATTTTCAGCCTGAAAAATTTTAATTACAGTAATTGCTTCGGCCATCTTTTGAGAGGCTCGGTAAGAATCTACAGATATATTGAGTTTATTTGAAGTAAAAATATATACTAATAAAAAGTATACAAAGAGACTCAATACAGCAGAAATGATAATCCGTTTTTTAAATTTATTAATATTTTTAAATCTCATAAATGTCTATTTTTAAAGTAATACCCTAAATTTCCTGCTTCTTTGGTATTTTTTTTGATCATGGATACTTAAAAATTCAATTATTTTTTTTCATTTTCCATGATCTGGTATGTTCATCCCATAATTAAGCATATTATTTTCCCAATTACAAAGATTATGACTGTTACTGTTATCAGGGAACAGCAGGTGATAAATACTCCCTGTCTTTCAAAATGGTTTGCAATAAGTCCAGGGATTACCCATCCGATTACTCTGAATTCCGCTGATTGGGGAATTAGAACCGGGAAAAATGTATGCCAGACAAAAACCCAGAGACCAGCAGTTATCAGCATAAATACAAATCTTCTTTTCCCAAATAAAATTACAAAACCGGATATAAATTTATAACAAAGATAGGTCAGTAATGCGGTGATAAGGGTTCCTATTATTCTTTCAGGATGCTGAATAAAAAGGACAAGATAACTTGGAACAATAATACCCCCAGGATAGATACCAGTGATCCCAATAAATACTAATGATACTAATAAGCCGATAAATGTTAATTCATATTCCATATTTCTCCTAATAGTATGTTTTTCCAATATTTTTCCAATAATCAATAAGTCTATTTCCGGTTCCTTTGAAATTTCCAAAGCCAAAAAATACTGATCCATGTTCAAGATTGGCAACAATCTTTTCAGTAATTATTAAAGGATTTTTAGCTTTGATGAGTTTCACTGCTTTAAGGGTTCGGTGTACATATTTTGAATGACCACCTGATATATATAAGACACTAAATATTTCGTTCAAATTATTTTTTAAAATTTTCACCCATTGAAGTGTCCTGTCACCTCTATCTTTTCTTAAACAGAGCAATCCTGTTATTTTTTCTTGTGATCCGGGTAAGATTTTTTTTATTTTTGAAATTGTATGTAAAGTGGATTCTGGATCATTTGCTCCAAAGCCATTTACCAAAAACAGAGTTTTATTGTTCCTTTTATATTCCCAAATTCTCAAAGCACCTGTATCTGAAGTTATATTTTTTACTCCTTTTATAATTGTTGGATTATCAATGTTTAGATAACTGCATATTGAATAAACAATATCTAAATCTTCAGGAAAAATATGATGAGGTAACTTCTGTGCATTCTTAAAAAGAAGTTTTGATACCTTATTTTTTACCTCAACGTATTTACAATTTTTTTCTTTGATAGAGTCTAAAATTATGGTATTTTTCTCTTTCTCTGGAATAAATACAGTTATTTTTGGGGGAATATCAAGGCAGAATACTTTAGCAATATTTTCCTTTGTCTCTCCCATTGCATCTGTATGATCCAAGCGAATATTGGTAAGAGCAACAATATGAGGTTTTAAAATTTTTTGTGATTCTACAAAATGGTTTTCCGGAAGGATACTCATTATTTCACTTACAAGCACCTCAGCTTTTGTCTTATAGGCAATTTTTATAAGTTTTTTCTGTTCAAGAATTGATGGTAGGCCCCATCTTTTTAGTACTACTTCAGTTCCATCCCTGTGTATACGATATGGTTTTGAACCAGTAGTTTTAGCTATTACATTTTTTCCATCCTGCCTAAATACTGAGGCTAACAATCGCACCACACTGGTTTTTCCCCTGATTCCTGTTATGGTGATTCTTAAAGGAATGGATTCTCTTTTTTTAGTTAGTAATATTGATTCTAAAACAAGATAGAAGAGAAAAATTAAAAAAGATAATATCCAAATATAAAGCATCTATAAGTTAATTATAGTAGATATTTTTTTTATCAGCTTTATGGGGATCTTTATAAAAGAAACCTATACCCTGATCTACTACTTGTTTATACCGGGGTACACCCTGAAATTGAATGGTTTTATCAGGATATCTATCTGAAAACTGCTTTATTATTTCCTGAATAACTGAACAATGTTGTCCAACTCTTTTTTCCATTGGCCATCCTGTTGAATCATAAGGTACAAATAATTTTTTTTGTTTAGATAAACTAAGAAGAAAAGGATCTTTACCATTCAATAACAAATCAACAGTTTTAGGACCAGTAGGTTGATCGAGAAAAGGCAGGGGAGCCTCTAATAAAAATGGTTTTGTGTTTTCAGAAAAATCTCCGATCTCTCTATGTGATAATCCCCTAAAATTTTTTGGTGAAGGTTCTACATGGTTTTCAAAACCTTCTTTTGCTTTTACGGTCAGTGATACCATAGTTGCTATCCACATGGATTTTTCAGGCGCAACTATACAATTAGTTACCGGAAACATAGTTTCAGCACCGTGAATATCTATGGCAATGTCAATATTTTCCTGTCTCATTAACTCCATGGCCGCATAGGTGACTCTCTCCATAAGGGGACCATTAGGTCTTCCCGGCCAGGTTCTGTTTGTGTTTCTTACATCAAGATAGGAGAGAAGCTGCTTGTCAGGATAGTGGATATAAACATCAGGATCAGGCCACTGATCAAGTGGGGCAGCATTTCGGTTTCCCATTCGGAATTTTTTTGTACCCCACGCGGTAGGTATTTCAAAGAAGAGTGGATATCCATCCCCTGGTTTTGTATTTCTACTGCCGCTGTTGTTAAATTGTGGGATGATTATTAAGGTACCTTTTTCAACCACACAGTTTTCTATAAAAATAAGAGCTGAGAGAATTGCTGCCGGTTCATTGGAATGTGTGTTTGCGATAAGTAATGTTTTACCCCCTTTCTCTTTACTTTCTAAATAGAATACTTTTGTATCTGCCGGAGTACCTTTTAAGTTTTCACAATATTTACTTAACATTTCAACTTTTGTAACTCCTTTTCCAGCAACAATTGGCAGTTTATAATGACGGTGATAAAAAAATTGAATACCTGAAATTACTATTATAAAAATGGTCAGAATGATTAGTATTAATTTTATATAATTTATTTTCGACATCTTTAATCTCCTACTGAAAAGATCAATAATATCAATCTATTTATAACATTTTTTATATTGATAGTAATAATTTACCTTAAACGAAATATTCTTAAAATCAAGGGAACCAGAACAACTAAATATTGAATAATTTTTTGGATATCCGTTTTTTCCCGGATAAGATTCCAGATAAGCATACTGGAAATAAAAATGCAGATCAGATAGTACAGGATCATTACAATGTTCATTAGTTTTATCTCCTTTTAATACAGTTTATGGAAGATAGAGGTTAGAAAATAGTATTCCACCCTTCTTCTTCAGGGATTTCGTTTTCTATCTTCTATAATCTAACTTCTAATATCTATCATCTACTTTTTTTACATACTCCAGTCTACTAAGAATGAAAGTTTTGAACTGAAAATAATCATTAAAATACCCACAATTGTTATCACAATCCAGGGTAACCAGGTCTTTTTTAAGAAAGACCAGTAGGAATCTTTATAGTCTGTCATCATAACAGTAAGTCTTCCAATAAGGGCTGTGGGTGGAAGACCATCTCCCAAAGGCCATAATAGACTTAATCCAGCTATGACAACTGTGGCATGCAGCCCAATAGAATCAAGAAACCATACCAGAGGTATTCCTATAATAGCAGCTCCTCCATAGGTGAGTACTCCTTCTGAAACAGGAATAATGAAGATCAATAAAATATAGAGGAGTACTATGGGAGTACTTATGACTGCATAAGAGATAAATCCTTTGACACCGGTTACAGTCATTATCTGCTGTAAAGAGCCGACAACTGCCATGGTTGCAAGAAGCGGTGTGAGTTTTTTTACTGTATCCCGGGAAAGAGTGAGTATATTAATTTTTTTCGGACTTACTATGAAAGCTACCACTGCTGCAATCACAAATTCGAGAGGTAAACCCAGAATTGGTATACTGAAGGGAAAGATTCGAGAAATAATTATAAGACCAAAGAAAACAAAAAACGGTAAGGCAACTCTCCACCATCGCATATTTTCAGGGATATCAGGCATTTCTTTTAATATTTTTTTAGGATCAATGTCCCCTTCTTGTTTTAAACCAAGTACCAGCATGGTAAAAATGCCAAGGAGGAGGACAGGTATTCCCAGAGTAAACTCAAATCCAACATATGGTATGGCTGTGCCAGCAGATACTATCATTGCCCATATATTAACCGGAGGTGCAGCAGCACTTAGACCGGCAATAATAAATATAATTGCAGCTGTTCTTCTTTTAGAGATTCCCAGATAGCCTAAGGCTAAGGCACAGGGAGCTCCTACTGTAAGTACTGAAACACTACCAGCTCCTGTTAAGGCACCGGGAATAAGTATTACAAACATTATTAACAGGAGGGTAATTATTCTTTTGTTATGAAAGGTTTTTATTATCCCTCGTACAATATAATTCACACTTCCAGCTTCAACCATCAAATTAATAAATATAGTTGCTGTAACAAAAACTAACATTATATCGAGATAAACAAAAGTACCTTCCACTAAATGACGTGGTAATTGTATTAAGGGAGGGGTAGCAAATAAAGCACCGGTAATGCCTCCTGCCATAGCAGAGCTTAATATGCAGAGTTCTACTGAGAGTTTTTTCCAATTGGCAATAGTATATGCTGCTGCCATTATTATTAAAGTTACTATAATTTGAATATACATATCTATTCCTAATTATTGATCGTTCTTGACAATTTAAGTATGAGCGCTAGGTTTTCAGGACTTTAAAAAAGGTATAACGCTTAGTAAAAATAGTTTATTATCCTGAAAACAAATCAATTAAGGTTAATTTGGAAAAAATTATTTTTCCAAAAATATTTTTTTCATTAATTCAACAATATCCAAAGCATATTCAGCTTCAGTTAAGGAAATTTCATTCTGTTCAGCAATATCAGTAAAACGTCCGTCTTTATTACTGTCCTTGACTGCAATTATATAATCAGCTTTTGGAGCAACAGTATCTATCATTTTTTCATTATCACTACCCTTGGCTCCACGTTTGGATTCTCCTCCTACATGTACAGCAATAATAAAAATATTATTTTTTTGACAGTATTCAATTATATTTTCTAATCTTTTTATCTCGTCATCTACAGTGAGTCCGGATGCCCCCATTCCTTTCAGGCTTGCACCTATAGCAAAGATTATGGTTTTATAAGAAGTACCTTTTTTAAATTTTTCCATATCAGTTTTTATTTCTACATGGAATCCCTGACCGGATTCTCTGCCACCCAGGCCGACTCCATCTTTTATCATGGCAAGAGTAGGAACATCACAGTAATCATATTTCACCACTGCCTGTTCTAAAATAACATTTAAAGTATTTATATCAGCACTCTGTCCTGCAGAAGTAGTAAGAACAGGGTGGTCGCATTTTGGATTTTCATCCTGGGCAAGTAATACTGATGAGAGAATAAATAAGATTACAGTCATCAGAGTAATTATTTTTTTTACTGGAATATTCATTTTTTATCCTCCAAAATTAAATCAATCATTAATTTTTATGAGTTTATCTTAAGAATAAATCTCCCACGGAATACATGAAATACACTAAATTTTTATAAAATTTATTTTTTATATTTCATGTATTTCATGTCCTTTGTGAATTTTATAATAAAGATTACTTCTTTTCTTCCTCTGGAGTTAAATCATTGTATTTGATCAATTCTTTTAACCACCAATCAGGATATTGTAGTGCTTCTCTTTTTCTTTCCTCAATATTGTAATACCATAAATGGTTGTATTGAACCAGAAGTCTGTCTCCTAACTCCCACCAGGCATTGATAACCAGGGTTGCATTGTTATTACAGTAATCAGTGAGATATTTAACAGCTTTGGCAGGTTCGTCGTTATAAAGCTTTAAAGTATGTTTATCAACAGAGGAAGTTCTCTCTATTGCACTATCTTCCCATTTTTTTTGTGCTTCCCTGACTTTTTTTATAGCATGAGAATAAACAACCTGAGTATGAAAATCGACATAATCAAATGCCCAGCGAGCTGAGTTTCTATCAAATTCCCAGTGATCTCCAATCTCAAAAGAGTGAGGAATTCTATTAACCCCACAATAGAAAGGCATATAGCATCCTGTATCCTGTGCCCCGAAAAGTATCCACACTATACCTCCAATTGGATTTGGTAGCCAGTCCCTGCACTGGGTAATGGTTACATATTCTGCTCTATTTACTCCTATACAACGGGGCAGGTTATATTTTTTACCCTCTAATCTAAAACCATAAGGAAGACGATTAGGATTTTGAAAAGGTCCACCCTGTAGTCCCCGGGCCGTATAATATGGTGTTTCTTCATATTTATCCCGCAGCATTTTTTTTACATCTGATACAGACAGTTTTTTGTCAGGTTTAATTGAGAAAGGGAATTCCATATTCGGTGTTTCAGCACTGAAATTTTTTGAGGGAGCTACTAGATCAAAAAAACGCCACATACGTCCATGATACCCCTTGGTACTGGCAGCACCTCCTTCTGTGGGGGAGTATACTTTTTTCCAGCTGTAAGGTTCACCTCCGTCAGGATCCCAGTATCCATGCTCTATGGCATATGATTTTACATTTTTTGATGCCATAAAATAATTTTTATTATCCAGATCTATCTCTCCAATTCTGGATTCATTAGGACATACACTTACATGATTATCAGGTACTCTTTGAGCACACCATAGAGCACCTGCTTTATCGCTTTTGGGTGTCCATAAAGGACCTACCGGCATAATTTCAAAGATCCATACTTCATTTGGATCTGCTAATGCAAGCATCTCTCCAGTGTCGGTATGGCCATAGCCATACTTTTCAGCCAGCTCTCCCATTATCTTAATTGCATGTCTGGCTGTTTTAGCTCTTTCCATGGCAATAAGAGTAAGCATGGTAATATCAAATTTGGGGGTTGGGGTTTGATTTTCCATCTCATCTCTACATCCTATAGTTGACTCACCTAAAGCTACCTGATTGTCATTCATGTATCCAAAAGCGCCGTGTTTATACCCATAGGTATGTTCAATCTGGAGAATTTCAAGACCGGTGAAATTATCTTCAATTGCATCCCATTTTAAACCCATTTCCGGGGGATCAGTCTTAAACTGATTGTAATAATATATTTTCCTTTTGGCATTAGGATCATGATCTGCAGGAGGAATATAACGCCAGGTCCAGTCACATAAACCACAGTCGCAGGTATGGGTTGTTATCACTGAGCCATCTGTTGAGGCATCTTTTCCCACCATAACTACTGTACATTTATCCTTTAGGATATTTTTTGAACATGAGGTTTGAGGAAAAATTTGTGAATTGATTAAGATAAGTAAAAATACTATTGAAAAAATTAACACATTTTTTTTAGACTTCATGTTACTCCCTTTCTTTTAATTAGTTATTTGAATTAATAATATAATAAAATTTTTTTTAAATTAAATGGATAAATTTATCTTTAGCATAAAAGATCTTAAATTTTAATGTTTAGGTTTTTAGAT
>CAYUAG010000017.1:32210-46273 GCA_964442615.1 uncultured bacterium | reverse complement strand
AGGCAGCCCTGATTTATGAAATGAAATTTTTACAATTTTTATCGTAAAATTTTCAAAAATTTAGAAAAAGAAATACATAAAATTGTTTTTTAATAGAAATTTTATATATTTAATAATAATTTTTGAGATTATATATTATAATTAAAATATAAAATGATATTTAATTATAAATGTTTACATGTACCAGAGTGATAGACAAGACTAGTAATATATTTCCTATTCTTTTTTTTAGTCGAAGAAAACGACTGATTGTTGTTAATTGAAATTGTATCGGATTTTAATCTGTCAATATAAATAGGGGTAATGAATGATTTCTAATGTTAAGATCAAATTTAAAACAGAAAGTCATAAAAAAATATTAAATTTAATTCGCATGCATAAAGAGATTTCAGGAGCTGATTTATCAAGGATAACCCATTATCAACCATCTACACTTGTTTATATCCTCCGTTATTTGCAAGAAAGCGGGTATATTGAAGTCAGTCGAATAGGGAGTACCATGGGATCAGCAGGGAAACCACCCACACTTTGGAAAATGGTATCCAGTTGGGGTTATATAGTCGGCATTGAAGTGATTCCTGAGCAGATTCGTGCAACTGTAATCGATTTTGCCAACAACATCATACATCAGGAAATCCGTAAAGGTTATAAAAATATTCACCACAAACAGTTAATTTCTGTAATCAGTGATTTTGCCGAATCCTTATTAGTCAAACTTTCAATACCTAAGGGAAAAGTGGTTGGTTTAGGTGTTGCTGTTCCCGGGCTGGTAGATCAAAAGAATGGAATTGTCTTATATTCAAGAAACTTTCATATAAAAAATTTACCATTAAAAAATGAACTGGAAAAAGCTTTGAGTCTACCTGTTGTTTTAGCTAATGATTCCAATGCTGGAGCATTAGGTATCAAGTGGTTTTCCAATAGTGCAGGTGATTTTCCTCCAAATATTATCTTTCTAACCATTAATGAAGGGATCCGTGATATAGGAGCTGGATTAATCTTAAATAATAAATTATATGTGGGGAGTTTAGGAACCGCTGGAGAATTAGCCACTTCATTACCGGTTATTTCAAAACTCATGGAGCAAGGTATAAAGAAACATGGAAGGAATTATCCAGTAGTTAAGGAGTATCTCGATTCTGGCGAATTTTCCATTTCGAATGTGGCAAAGTATTCCAGGCAGAACTGCCAATTTTCCAATTTTATTCTGCGTATCATCAGTAAATATATTACCAAAGAGATTCTTCGCATCATTGAATTTATCAATCCTAATGCCATTGTGATTGGAGGAGATCTTTCAGAAACTGAATTCATCATGAAAGATTATATTATTCCTTCTGTTGAGAAAAAAGCCCACAAACTGTTTCCAGTTGGTATTCAAATTCCAGATATTCATTTTTCACCATTTGGCAGTTATTCAGTATCTTTTGGTGCAACAGCTTTAGTATTGAGAAAGGTTTTTGAATAACTGTTCGAGTATGGAGTGATCAGCACTTTTTGATCACATTAACAAGCGGCTTTATTTTCATATTAGTCAATCGTTATATGAAGGGCCGTTTTTGAAATTTAAACCAAAAGTATGAATCAGTTAGTTTTTCATAAAAATAAAAAAGAGTAAAGAAAATTTGTTTACACAATGACTTTGTCTTAAAGGATAGGAGAAGCAATGAACCAATCAGTTTGTATTTTTGAAGACAACAAGTATTCTCAACTTTATCCTCTTTCACTTACACGACCTGTTTTCGATCTACGCTGTGGTATGTTAACTTTAAAAGAAAAAATTATAAAATTATTTCCAAACAGATCAATCAGTCTATTTTGTAGAGATTACCTAAAAGATGTAGTACAACAACAGAATCCGGATACATTAATTAACAAGATTGATTCAGAAATGTGTTTGTTTATCAATGGCAGAGTAATCATTGATTCAGATATATCAAAAATTTTTAATAAAAAAAAGGAAGAAATTTATTTTTATGAGGGACAAGTTGTGGGTGCGTTTCTTAAGAGATCAAATATGTCGAAATTTGTTAAGTTATTGAAAAACAATGCCAATCTTAAAGAATTGAGTAATGTCCCTCGAAAAGAAATAAAGGATATTACCATCATTAATTATTGCTGGGACTTAGTTCATCATAATTCTTCTGAAATTGAAAAAGATTTTACCTGTTTTAATAAAGGTGGAGTAATTAAAGGCAAGGTTTCAGAGCATGCTGTTTTGATTAATAAAAGAAATATTTACATTGGGAAAGATGCAGAAATCAAAGCAGGAGCAATTTTGGATGCAGATAAAGGATCGATATATGTAAGTGAAGGTGCAAAGATTTTACATAATGCAGTCCTAGAAGGTCCATCCTATATTGGTGAGAGAGCTATGATTAAAATTGCTGCAAAAATATATGAAGGCACCTCAATTGGTGAGTTTAGCAAAGTGGGTGGTGAGGTCGAAGAATCAATTATACATTCATTCAGCAATAAACAGCATGATGGTTTTCTTGGGCATGCTTATCTTGGTCAATGGGTTAACATAGGTGCGGATACCAATAACAGTGATTTGAAAAACAACTATAGCAATGTAAAGGTGTATGTCAATGGAAAAATGGTTGACAGTGGTTCTATGTTTGTTGGGTTAATCCTAGGAGATCATTCAAAAACAGGTATTAATACCATGTTTAACACCGGAACTGTGGTAGGGGTAATGTGCAATGTTTTTGGTTCTGGTTTTCCCCCCAAATATATTCCTTCATTTTCCTGGGGAGGTGCCGAAAAAATTGTTGAACATGATTTAGATAAAGCCTTGGATACAGCTCATCAGGTCATGGCAAGACGTAAACAAGAACTGACTCCTGAATATGAAAAAATGTTAAGGCATATTTTTGAGTCGATCCGTCCTCAGATAAAATCATAATCAATAAATAGTATCATAGGCATTGATTTTATATGGGGAATTATTCTTGGCCTCAATGATGCAATGAATAAGTGAAAGTGAATGAGGTTGTTACAAAAATCAATCAATTTAATTTTTTCCTCAACCAGACTGTCTAAAAAATTAATTAAATGAAAAACCGAATATTATCTTTTCTTTTTGCAAATAATTTTCTAATTTTCTATAACTAATAAATTTTAATTGTTTATAAAAAGATGCGTAAGTTGAGTATATACTAATATTACTTGCTATTGGTAGACTTGGCAGGTCTTGGAATACCTTTTGAGATTGTCGAAAAATTTAAATCCTACTATTAAAATATTGAACTTAGAGTCGAAAAGTCACCAAATATAGGGATTTTTCAACAGTCTCGTTAGGTTTATGAAATCGATCTAACATAACAGTAATGTTAGAAAAAAAATTTAAAAGATTAAGATTGATAAAAAGAGTACTTGTCATAGTTTAGCCATCTGAAGGAATTAATGATTAGCATCAATCCATTATCTTGGATAAGATGGAGATAATTGGAAACAAAATATTTTTGATTTAGAGGTATTCCAACATCTAATAGGATTTTTGAAATTGATAATTTAGTTAGAGGAAAGATTTTCAGTACTAATTATCGAGGTTGAGTAAAAGCTTTGACAATATAAAAGGAGTTCTTACAGAGTATTAACATTCCCTAACAGTAGGAACTACTATGGTACTGTAATTAGACGAAAAATTAAATTTTTGTCTTTCCCTTACTATTTATTTTTTTCTTTGAATCTATTCACTCAGCTTATCGTATCATCAATATATTAGGTTTCATATTATTTGGATGTGATAGAACAGCACTATTTATAGCACAATTGAAAATTAGGTACTTCATAATTAGGAGATTATTATGAAAAAATTAATAAAAGTTTTGATTTTTTTGTTGTTTATTGTATTGATCTGTGCAATACAATGCAGGGATAAAGATATGGTTCAGGAAAGTTCAGGCCTCCATGCCCTGTTTTTTATACCCAATCATTATGGAGCTAATTATTTTCTAATGCGGGACGCTTATGAACAAATGGGATGGGATGTCACCCATGTCAGTATCAATGATACCTGTTTGCCCTGCCCGGGTTTTGCCACTGTGGGAAATGTTCCTCCCATTATAACGGACAAACTGATATCTCAGATATCCGATTTTCAAAAATATAACGCCCTGATTATTACTCCTTCACCTGGTAATTTTTATAAAATACCCAATCCATACCAGGATATTATTGAGAGTTCCGAAGCTCTGCAGTTTATCGGTTCTGCTTATCAGAATGGACTGCCGGTTTTTGCCATGTGTGCGGGAGTAAAAGTATTGGCAGCTGCTGATATAATCAATGGTAAAAGTATTGTAGGTTCCAGCAGGTTTAAAAATGATTATTCAACAGTTGGGGCAACTTATAAAGGAAATGATAAAAATGATACTCCGCCCCTGATTGATGGTAAAATTATTACCGGTGCCCGGGGACAGACTTATAATTATACCAATGCAGAGGCTGTTGCAACAGTGGTGGAACAAGAATCGATAAGAGATAAAAAAAAGAAATTAAATGCTAATCATATTAAAGAAAGACAGGGAATGTTATCTTCGAAAGGATTACAGTGGTCTAGAACATTTGGAGGTCCGGCTGCTGACGGGGGAAGAGCCATATGTAAAACCAAGGATGAGGGCTTTATAATTACAGGCTATACGTTTGCACCCCAGAATAGTGATGCTGATATTCTAGTTATTAAGACTGATAAAAATGGTTATATGGAATGGAAAAGAGTTATTGGCGGTGCTGGAATGGATTTTGGGAATGACTGTTGTGTAACAGAAGATGGATATTTGATCACAGGCTATACAACTTCATTTGGAAATGGTAAGAGAGATGTTTTTATTGTTAAAATCGATAGCAATGGGAGAACCAGGTGGGAAAAAATTTTTGGTGGAACTGAGAATGATGTTGGCATGGCCATAAGTTCAACTCCAGAAGGTTACTATTATGTAAGCGGATTTACCTCTTCTTTTGGTAAAGGTGAAGAGGATATATATGTAGTTAAAATTGATGCTTTTGGAAAAGAAATCTGGTCCGAGACCTATGGAGGAAAACGTATGGACAGAGCTAAATCTGTATTTACAGATGCAGATGGTGGGTCTGTTATAGGTGCAACCTCTCTATCTTATGGAGGTGAGAATAGTGATTTTTATATTTTTAAAATTGATGAATCTGGAGATTCCCTCTGGGCAAATAATTTTAATGCACAAGGAAAATGGGGACACGGTTTTGATCGGTACCAGGCCCTCTGCTCTACCAGTGATAAAGGGTATCTTTTAACCGGATATTCCGATTGCAACGATATGATGGATGTAGTTGTAGTTAAAACTGATGATAAAGGCCGGGAACTGTGGACAATTAGTTTTGGCAGAAAACCTTTTTATGATTATGGAAATTCAATAATTGAAATCCAATCCGGGCGATATGTGGTATGTGGTATTACTAAATCCATTCCTGCAAAAGATAAACTGTTTGATAATGATATTTTTATGGCTGAATTAGATGCTCAGGGAAATGTAATACATAACCTTCGTATTCAGGGTGGAGGAGATGATTGGGCAAGTGATATCTGCTATACAAATGATGAGTCTTTAGTTATAGTTGGGCATACTACATCAACTGAAGATGGTTCTAGAGACGTGTGTTTGTTGAAAATAAAGTAATTCAAAACAAAGGGAGTAAGCAATGTGGGCATATATCCTCCTTGGGTGTATCTGGATTGGTTTTATTTTGTATTGGATATTTAATTCAATTCAGAAACGAAAATATTTTGAAATCTATGCGGGATGTGGTATAGCCATATGTCTAACCCTTTTAGTTTTTCACTTGTTTGGTTGGTTTCAAAAGCCATCAAATATTTTTTTACTAAAAATTTTAGATTCTATGGGTGGGATTCTTTACATTTTAGCAATAATAATTGCTGTGATTTCTCTTGCAACTCTTAAACTTAAAGGTAATCCTGAAGCCGGGATTGAAAATACCACAATTTTTATTGAAAAAGGAATATTTAAGATCATTCGTCATCCCTTGTATTTAGGATTAAGCGTATGGAGTATGGCATTCATATTTATCATGCAATCTGTTTATTCTACTTTATTGGGAATAATGGCAGTTTTTTGTTTTTGGGCAGCAGGGAAAAAGGAAGATGAATTCAACCTTAAAAAATTTGGAGATAGTTATAAAGAATACATGAAAAAAGTTCCAAGGTGGAATGTTTTCAAAGGATTAAGATAATAATCTGAAAAAAATTTCGTTTATTTTTATATTTATTTAATTGACTTTAGATACCTTTTCCGCAGGGGCGAGAGCACCTGCGGAGCGTGAAAAACATGCTGTAATTGAATGGTCACCGTATAAAAAAGCAGACCTGGTTTCCAATGCTATCATCAAAATGCTAAAGCCATATCGTGATCATGTCAAACTCAGCCGAAATCACTTCGGTGATTTTTATGTGTAATTTACGCCCTAACCCTTCAATGTGTTCTTTTGTTCTGACGTTTTTAAAGTAATAATCCTCCCAATCCTCAAATGACTTGGGTGCACATTTTCGAATCAACTCGGAAGTTCCTTCGACACTATACGCTTTAATTAACCCCCTCGCTATGAAATACTCTATTTTTGAAATATTTATTGAAAATTTCATTCCTTAATTCGAGTAGATCATCAGATATTTTCTCATTAACAGAAATTTTCAAATAATAACTGTTATAAATCCTTTCTTGCATTACTAAAGTGCTTAAAGCACAATTATGAATTATTATGTCTTTTGCTTCTTCGTGATCGTATCCATCTTTTAAGAGGTTTCTAAAGAGGTAATCAAATGTGAATCTGTCATATACCTCATAATTTTCCTTAATGTAGTCTTCTAGATCCTCTGCAAATTCTTCGTTGTATTCCATCATTCTAAATATTTAAAATTTAAATTTAATCTATTCTTTTTAAGTAGTAAATCAAGACTGAAAATATTATTAATGTCAATTCCTAATGGTGTAAGATATATTCTATCATAGTTGGAAGCTGATTTTATTCTCTCCACCAAACCTAATTCAATACACCAATTACAGGCAAAGCTCAAAAATTCATACATTGTCCTGTTTTTATAACTTACACCAAATAATCCATTTACAAGATCCAGTTTTAAATCGTCAAAATCTTTTATATTAGGCAACCATTCTCCATTGGTTACTTCCATAAATCTTAAAAACCAATAAATATTTACCTTATGTGCGGTCCAATTACCATTAGTAACGACTCTCAATAGAACTTTCTTTTGTTCATTTGTCATATCTACTGATGACAAGTTTGAAGCTGCTTCAATATCAATATTAAAGTTATCGATATAATCCCTTCCGTTTTGAGTGATAACATAAAAATCGCCATCAGATTCAAGCATTTCAAAATCCTGTGTTAATTTCAAATAACATCTGAAATTTGTTGTTTTAGGTGAACTAAAATAATGCGCTAATTCATCTACCGTTAAAGTATCCTTTGAATAATCATAAAATGGTTTCATGATTTTATTTAACCACCTTAAATAACAAATGGTATAATTCCTTGGCTTTGGTAGAGCTAAACCAAAACTTAAACTCAGTCTTTCAACTGTTTTTATGTATAGATTTTTAACTTCATTGATAGAATACAATCTAACTAAAATATCATTAACTTCCCCAAAATCATCAATTATTCTTTTCGACTTTTGCTTTGTTTCAGAAGCATATAGAATACAATATTCAGTTTTATCAGAAAAGCTAACATTTTTATAATTAAGAATCTGATTAAAACAATAATCTAATTTATTTTTGCTGTTAAGAATTGTTTCTAATTCAACAATTAGCTGTTTTTTCTGGTAATCTTCTACTATAAAATCTATTCTTCCATAATCAGTTGTAATTTCTTGTCCTCTTTTGGAAGCAATCTCAAAATTTAACGCTTCAGAAAGATAATCTACATTATTTAGCAAAGTCCATTGTACTAAAGATTCATTCATGATGTACCACCTCTCAAATATATTATATCATTTCCTAAAAACGGATCAAGTACAGTATCGCCTATGAATGTAAACATTTTGATTAATCTATGTGGCAATTCAATTGGAAACATTGCAAGATGTTTTTCTTGTTTTTCACCAGGAAAATTCCAATGTCCAGAAAAATATGTATTCCATTCTTCTGTCGTTAATTTTGAATTGTTTTTCCGTCTTTTATCAACTTTATGTGGTTTCCCATATTTTTTAAAAATTAAAATAAATTCATAATCAATTTTTAAGATACCGTTTCTGGGATAGGGAAATGAACCCATTATTGTAGCACCACCAGTAGTATTTGTAGTTGTGACTTTTTGCCAGATAATAGCACCCATATAATCAAAGCCTATCGTTTCGCAAAATCTAATAATTTCAGTACGTATTGGTATTACTTTATATCTTCCATAATAAACTGATCTTGCAAATTGGTCACCGATATTAATACATAAACGACAACCATTTTCTAATACTCTATAGCACTCATTCCAAACTAAATTTAAATTGTTTATATATGATTCGTAGCTGTCGTTAAAACCAATTTGATTTCCATTACCATAATCTTTAAGTTGCCAGTAAGGTGGTGAAGTAACAACAAGATGGATAGAATTATCCGGGATGAATTCCATATTTCTTGAATCACCAATTATTATTTTATGTTTTGTTTTCATGTATTAAATATACGACATTTATCTGAATTAAGAAAGTTAGTAGTTTTATTTAAGTTTTATAATGAGTTTTTGTGCGTTGCGATAAACTTTTACTGTCAAAATACCATAATAATAAAAGCCCAAGTGCACAGTTTTATGGTAATCAGGCTATAGTCAACATATGGGGAGAAGGTCATAAGTTGTGTGATCTCTTATACTCATTACATTAAATAACCTTACCCTTTTTAGACAGCCCCGATCAATGATCACCTTTTTAATAATAATTGTTTATAACCATTTATCTAACAACTAAACTTATTTTTTAACCGCCAATCAGATTTAACAGTTTTTCCTTTTAATCAAATTCATTTTATTTTAATGATAATAAAGATATAAAATATTAATATTTAAGGGTAAAAAAATATTAGCAAAATGTCAAGGAAAAATATTTTTCTTTTGGAAAACGGAGTTAACCTAGTTGCCCCAGATTACATTAAAAATTTTAGAAAATCTGATTTATTTGAGGAAATTACATTGCATATTTAGGTTGAAATGATTATACTATACAATCTTAATTGCAGATGTAAATAAAGAAAGTTTTTTATGGATATTGGAGTTGTAATACCAGCATACAATGTGGCCTCCCAGGTTGATAAAGTACTGGATTGTACTCTAAAGTATATTAATAAAGAGAAAATAATTCTCATTGATGATGGTTCTTCGGATGCTACAGCTGAGATTGGTGAGAGCAGGAGTGTTGTGGTTTATAGACATGAGAAAAATTGTGGTAAGGGAAAAACCTTACGAACCGGATTTGATTTGGCATTATCACAAGGAGTAGAATCAGTTTTTACTATTGACGGTGACGGTCAGCATAATCCGGATTATATTCCTGATTTTATCAAAAGTATGCAGGCAAATCAATGCGATATGGTGGTGGGCAGGAGAGATTTCAGGTTGGGAAAAATGCCAGTGGACAGGATCGCTTCTAATATGCTAAGCTCATTGGTTGTATCATTGGTTTTGGATAAAAAAATTCCTGACTGCCAATGCGGTTTCAGACTGATTAGCGCTGATCTTTTGAGGGCTATGACGCTTACCTCTATAAAATATGAGATAGAAACAGAGTTAATATTAAAAACAGTAAAAATGGGAAGAAAGGTCTCATTTCTGCCTATAGAATCAGTCTATTATGCTCACAACAGTAATATTCGACGTTTCAGGGATTCCATAAGATTTTGTGATTTACTTGTTGATTTCCTGAATGCTTAAAGAATTGAAGAGGTAATATGATCCAAAATATTCTTATATTATCAGCAATAACCCTTGTTCCCATGCTGGAACTGAGAGCCTCAGTGCCTTTTGGTATTTTTTCCATGCAGGATGAACTCTCCTGGATAGTGGTAACTGTGGTTTGTGTTGTTGTCAATATCATGCTTGGCTGGTTAATATATTTTATCCTGGGCCCGGTTTTTAATCTATTTAGAAAATGGAACTGGTTTGAGAAAACTGTTTGGCCTCTGCTTGAGAAGACACGGGATAAAATTCATCCTTATGTTGAGAAATATGGTGAATTTGGAGTTGCTTTTTTTATTGGCATTCCTCTTCCCGGATCCGGAGTGTATACTGGAGCATTCGGCGCCTATTTACTGGGACTGGATAAGAAAAAGTTTTTTATAGCAAATGTCATAGGTGTTTTAATTGCCGGTACAGCAGTAACAGTTTTATGTTTATTGATTTTAAAAGGTGCAGTAGGGGAGAACAGCTGGCTGGCTAAGTTATTTTTGAAAATAAAAGATTTTTAGTTTAGAATTTATACTCTTCAAATAGAAGGCAGAAAATAGAAGATAGAGGATGGGTTTGGGGATTTAACTTCTAACCTCTATCTTCTAACATCTGGTTGTTTTTTTTTTTACGTTTGCGGTTTCAAGAATTTATTATAAAGTGCAAGTGATAGTATAGTGAAAATACCTATGCTTGCGAAAATTAACCATAATGTTTTTGGCTGGTTAAGAGTATCTACAAAATGGACGTATAATCGTGCCCCAATTATCCCCCCGATTGAACTTCCGAAAACTCCATAGAGAAAAACATATCCCATATACATGGCCTTTTTATCTTTGGGAGCAATAAGACCAATGTAACTGTAAAATTTCGGGTGGGCTGTCATCTCTCCAATAGAGAAAATTGTAATTCCGGCTACAAAGATCCAGATTGAGGTATTAATGGCAAGAATAGCCATTCCAATAGTACCGAGGCTGATTCCAAACATCATGGTTGGAAGTGCGTTTTTGTTTTTTACAAGAGTGGATATTAATATTTATAAAAGAATAATCGTACCAGCATTAATTACAGTAACATGTTCAACATCAAAAAACCAGTTACTATTAATTCCCAAAAAACCTAGAAAGTTATTAACAACCTGATTCAGGGAAGAGCTGTTAACATATGCTTGTACATACCAGAGTACGGAATCAAACATTTGAAAATACAGAACCCAGAATCCGGCGTAGAGAAAAATCATTAAAAGAAATTTTGCATGATCAATGAATTTATCAGGATTTGATTTATCAATGATAAAAAGTGAAGTTAGGGATACATATATAACCGAAGCAATAATACGACCCAGTAATGATAAACCAGGCAAAAACCATAATCCAGCACCCAGTATCAGAATGAATATAAAAAATAGAGTGTTGCTGGACTTTTTATTATCCTTTTTTTCTCTGGTTTGATGAGTAATAGTGGATATAAAAATTCCTACAATGATAAGAGCTACAACAAAAAGAAGGAAGAATGGTCTAATCTGAGAGGATTTGTAGAGTTTGTAACAATCATTTTGGGTAATACCACTTAAAATAGGATATTTATGAAGTTCAGTCATTAGATTATTTTGATATTCTGGAAAGTTTTTCAAATCTTTCAGGTATATGGTAAATTCTTGGTCATTTAGTTTTTTTATAGTAAATATAGGTTCTATTTCATTATCTTTTACTAAATTTAAAGTAATCTTTGAATCAGAGGAGTTGATCCAATCTCTGAGGATTTCTTTATCAATCTTTTCAAATCCAGCATGGTTCTGTAATTTTTTGATAATATCATCCGAGAAGTTACTCATAAGGGTAGGTTTAAAAAGGGTCAGGTTAATTCTGGTAGTATCATTTTTATCTATTGAGAAGGTATAGTCATTTTTGCCAAGCATATTACGAACAACCTGAAAAATGAGAGTGGTAGGTGCTTTTTTAATACCAATTTTTGAGTAATGTTCTTTTACCAGAGGAGTTTTGAGATAACTGGATAAAGAGTATACCAGAACAACTGCTAAAAGTAAACCTGTAACTATTCTTGCAAGGTTTGATTTTCTCAATTGATGGCAGATTAATACAATAGGGGAGTAGATTATTTCAAAAGCATTTGCGAGTGTCTGCAGAAGACTGGTTTGATCACGCTTATCAATTTTTTCCAGCTTTACAGGATCTTTAAAAAACAGAATTGTAGGGATAATCATAGATGCAGTGCAAATAGCAGAGGCTATAATTACATAGGTTGGATTGATAGCTTTAAGAAATGGTACAAGAATTAATGGAAATAAAAAGGCCCCAATATTGATTGACCAGTAATAAATTCCAAATCCGAGAGTACTGTTGTCTTTATTAGTGGTTTTGGCAATACCTCCAGTAATAAGAGGCTTAAAGGTTCCGGCACCGATACCCATAATCACCAAAGCAACAAATACAGCTCCATAACTTGTTACTTGACTAGTGAGTAAATAACCTCCACCCAGGAATGAGAAGGCAATTAAGAATAGCTTGCGGTATCCAAAACGGTCTGCAAGAGCACCGGAAATAATGGGTAAAAAGTAGAGGAGAGGTTGAATAACACCTTTAATTATTCCTACATTTTCTTTGGGGAAATGAAGTATATTTACAAAATAGACAGAAATAAAACTCATCATACCATAGTATGCGCCTCGTTCAAAAAATTCAAACATTACTACCAGCCAGAATTGACCGGAAAAAGAACGGATACCTTTAGATGGTTTATTTGTATCACCCATAATTCATTTCCTTTCTAATTTTTTAATAATTTTTATCAATTTGATTTTTATTAAAATAATATAAGATAAATAATTTGGAAATCAAACCATAATTGATATTTTTGCTTGATTTTTTATCTTTATATGTTATATTATATATTATAATTCCAAAAATATACAATAATATAAGGAGATTAACATGAGTAAAAGATTATATCTAATTTTACCATTAATAATTATTTTATTTTTTACTTGTACTGTTCCCTCTGTTATTAGAATAAAAGTTTTAAAGCCTGCTACCATAAGTATGCCGGATGTTAAGGAGATAGCAGTTGTTGATTTTCAGGGTCAGGATAGATCAGGAAGCCAGATTGCTACCTTGGTTCAGTCTAAATTAATTGAAACAAATCATTTTGATATAATTGAACGGGATAAAATAAACAGAGTTCTTGAGGAACAGAATATGAGTATGTCTGGAGTTATGGATGAAGCTACTGCTGTGGAAATTGGTAAAATCTTGGGTGTAGATGCTATGATTTTTGGAGAAGTGACTCAGTATGATGTACCTCCTGATAAAGAGATTACTGAGAAAGTTAAGAAGAAAAAGTTTACTGGAAAATATAGAACAGTTGAAACGAAAGATAAGAAAGGAAATACCAAAAAGGTTAAAGAAAAAATATATGAGGATGTATGGGTGGATGAAACCCATTATGTTCGACAGGGTAATATTGCAGTTAATTTCAGAGTGGTGAGTGTTAAAACCGGAAAACTGTTAGCAGCCTACAGTGACTCCAAAAGTTATAATAGTCAGGATGACAAGAAGAGCTTCCTGGAGATAATTTCTGATTCACCTGATAAATTGAAGCCCAAGAGTGATATTTTAAGAGATCTTTCAGAAGAAGTGTGTACTAATTTTGCTCATATGATTTCTCCTTATTATACCTATGAACAAAGATACATTGAACCAGGGAAAGGAAATATTGCAGTAGGTAAGAAATTTGCTGAAAAAGGATTGTGGCCAGAAGCAGAAGAAGCTTGGAAGGAAGCTGTTAAAAATATGCCTCAGGAATCAGCAGCCTACTATAATCTTGGTCTTGCTTATGAAGTGCAGGGGAATCTGTTTATGGCTGAGCAGTTGTATAAACAAGCAGTTGATTTGCAGCAGAAAGATCGTTATATGGAATCTTTGGCTAGGATACGTAAAATTAAAAAAGAACAGGAAAAGTTAGAAGAGCAATTGAAAGAGAAATAAAGCTATGTTTTTGAGGTAGAAGTAAATTGAGTAATATTTTTCCATAAGGGGGATGAAGAAAGAGCCTCTGGAGAATTTCAAATCTTCAGGGGCTCTTTTTAATGTATTCTTAAT
>CAYUAG010000017.1:10923-32200 GCA_964442615.1 uncultured bacterium | reverse complement strand
ATCACTATGTCAGACATATTGAAATAGATTATATTAATTATGTGAAAAAAATCACAAAAAAGCTTGATAAACAATTTAAAATTTTGTATATTGAATTAACTTATTGTGATAAAATGAACAATAAATTTATTATGAAGCTAAAATGATGAACAAGAATAAAAATCCAAAAACAATAAAAAGGATGTCACGGTACAGACGTGCAATTATTAAAATGCAGGAACTAGGTTATCATAGAATTACATCCAGTATGCTGGGTGAAAAAGTTGGAATAACTGCTTCCCAAGTACGCAAGGATTTTTCAAATTTCGAAATTACAGGCAAAAAAAAGGGTGGGTATAATGTTGAAGACATACTGACTAAAATTGAGAAAATTCTTGGTAAAAATCGTGTATATAAACTTATATTAGTTGGTGTTGGAAATATTGGTATAGCTTTAATAAATTATAATGGATTTAATCGGGAGGGAATTGAGATTATTGCAGGATTTGACATTGATTCCTCCAAACAGAAGAAAATGAAGATACCAATTTATCCTGTAGAAAAGATGCCTGATTTCATACGAAGTCACCGAGTTAAAACTGGAATAATTGCTGTCCCTGAAATTGCAGCTCAACAAGTATGTAATACAATGATTTCATCTGGAATTCAGGGAATATTAAATTTTGCACCGATACGTTTAATAACCAATGAATCAGTTGTAGTTCAATATATGAATATTCAGAATAAACTGGAAAATATTTTTTATTTTGTTGAAAATAATTAATAAAACGAGGTGAGTTAATGAGAGCTGTTAAAATGAAAAAAGAAAATTTATTTAGTTTCTTTGATGCAATCAAAGGATTCGGAACTTTGTGGGGTCCTGTTAAAAACGGAGATGAATTTTCTTTAAAGAAAATCAATGATTATTCAAAAATTGATTTGACAACCTTGAGAACAAAAATTCCATTTAAAAAACTTCTTTTCCCGCCGAGAATGTCTATGTTTTCTTTTGATAAAGGAAGAGTTACGGAGACTTTAAAAAATTTTCCTCGGCAAGTGATTTTTGGTCTTCATCCATGTGATATACATGGATTAATGATTATGGATAATTTTCATATCCAGAGCAATCCTGATCCATATTATATAGAAAGAAGAAAACGTACGGCAATTATTCAGCTTTCCTGTATTCCGGATGATAAATGTTTTTGTAAAACAACAAATACTGATCATGCGGAAACAGGCTTTGATATTGCTTTTACTGAGTTGACAGATTTCTTTATTGTATGGATTGGTTCCAGTCAGGGGGATGATATGATGCGGGAGTGTCCGGAAATTTTTGATGAAAACATTACTCATGATGACCTGCAGGATTATACACATTGGCGAAAACATAGAGAATCTTCTTTTAAACTTGATATGGATTTTTCTGGAATGCCGAGTTTAATGGAATTGTACTGGGATGATGAACTCTGGAATGAATTGGGAGAAAGATGTCTTTCCTGCGGATCATGTACTCTAGTATGTCCTACCTGTCCCTGTTTTAATATTATTGATGAGATTAACTTGGATAATACAAAAGGTGAAAGAATTCGTAAATGGGATTCATGTATGTTCCGGGAATATTCCATGGTTGCAGGCGGACATAATTTCAGAGAAGCCAGGGCAGATAGATTAAAGCTCCGGTTTACCCATAAACTGCAGGCTTTTGTAGGAGTCTTTGGTAAACCTGCATGTGTGGGCTGCGGAAGATGTATTGATATATGTCCAGTTGATATAGATATCAGGACAGTTGCAATGCGCCTTAAAGGCGAGGAGGTTTCATTATGATGCTTTCAAGTTCTGAACAGAATCCTTATTCTGCAGAGCCGATGCGTCTGATTCGGCGGTATCCATTAAATGAGGAGGTTCATTTTTTTCAGGTACGAGCAGTAAATATGGATAAAGCCATAGAAATGAAGTATAATCCAGGTCAATTTATGATGGTTTCTTTATCAGGTTTTGGGGAGGCACCCTTCTCAATATCATCTACTCCTTCACGACCGGGATTATTGGAGTTTGGAATTCGACGTGTAGGTAGAATGACAAATCAAATTTTCAAATTAAAAGAAAATCATATCTTTGGAGTAAGGGGTCCTTATGGAAAAGGATTTCCTGTTAAGAAAATGGAAGGTCATGATCTGGTTATTATTATGGGTGGATTGGGTGCTGTACCCTTACGATCTCTTCTATTGTACGCTCTTGATAACCGGGATAGGTTTGGAAAAATATATTTAATTCATGGAGCAAAAAATCCCGGTGAGATGCTTTTTAAACATGAATTTTTCCATATGATGAACAGGGATGATCTGGAATGTTTTTTAACTGTTGATCAGGATGATACCGGTGAATGGCTTTACGATACAGGTGTGGTAACAAGATTGATACCCAGGATTAAAGATATTAATCCTGAGAATACCTATGTAACCGTGTGCGGACCACCAGTAATGTATAAATATGTGGTTCAAGAAATTATAAGATTAAATGTACCCAAGCATCTCATCTTAATGACCTTAGAGAGAAGAATGAAATGTGGGATTGGTAAATGCGGACATTGTATTATCGGTGGATATGTTTATACTTGTATAGAGGGTCCTGTATTCTCATATTGGGATGTAATTCATATGCAAGGACTCATTTAAAAATGAAGAGGTATTACATTGAATAGTGAAGAAAAAATTAATGTTGGTATTTATGGTTTTACCGGATGTAATGGAGATCAGTTGGTTATAATACATTCAGAAGACAGGTTGCTTGAGTTTTTTAAAGCAGTTAATATTAAATCTTTTTCATTAGCAACAAGTGATAATGATAATTCGCAATTGGATATTGCCCTTGTTGAAGGTTCTATCTCCAACCAGGAACAAGCTCGGCATGTAAAAGAGATCAGAAAAAGATCAAAAAAACTAGTGACCATAGGATCATGTGCTTGTTATGGGGGTATACAGGCAATGGAATTAGGAGCAAAGGGATGGGATAAACGGTTAAAAGAGGTATATGGTGATAATAATTTCTCAAATCGTACTCCTATAGAATCAAAACCTGTGGATGTATTTGTATCAGTGGATTTTTATATTCCGGGATGCCCCATAGATGCAGATCAGTTCTTTTATTGTTTTGCAAATCTTATACAGGATAATATTCCATTCTTTCCAGATTATCCAGTATGTTATGATTGTCGTTTAAAAGAAAATGATTGCTTGTTACTAAAGGATATTTTATGTCTTGGACCAATTACTGCTGCTGGTTGCGGAGCCAGATGTCCGTCCCATAAGTTGCCGTGCATGGGATGTTGGGGTCCTATGACAAAGGCTAATATTACTTCGGAATTTAATTTATTAAAAGAAAAGAATTATTCTAAAGAAGAAATTAAACGTCGGTTTAGAATTCATAATGGCAGCGCAATAATGAAACCCTTGAAAAAAATATTGGGAGTGCTCTGATGAAAGAAATTGTGGTTGAACCATTATCAAGAGTCGAAGGTGAAGGGGGGATTACGATTAGATTAGATGGGAGAAAAATTAAGGATGTACATTTTGATATATTTGAAGGTACAAGATTAATTGAAACACTAGTTGAGGGGAAAACGCCTCAGGAGGACCTGAGTATCACCTGCAGAATATGTGCAATATGCACGCTTTCGCACCGTTATGCAGCTCTGCGTGGATTAGAAAAAGCTTTAGGTATAGAGGTGCCGCCCAAAGCACAGCATCTGAGAAGTTTAATGCATTTGGGTGAGTGTTTAGAAAGCAATTCCCTGCATGTTTATGTGTTAGCCTTGCCTGATTTTCTAGGGTATCCTTCAGCCATAGCTATGACTGAGAAATATGGTGATGAAGTGTTAAAAGCCTTGTCTCTGAAAAAATTTGCAAATCACATAATGGAAGTGACCAGCGGAAGAATGATACACGGAGAAAATCCAACCATAGGCGGATTTGGTAAATATCCGGAAACAGAAATACTACTGGACATCAAGAAAAAAGCTAAAGAATTAATAGAGTTTGCTGAATTTGGGGCTAATTTAGTGGGAGGATTAGATATTCCGGATTTTTTTGATGCTGAAACCACATTCATGTGTTGTGAACCCGGTAATGGAAAATATGGTCTTGTTGGTAATGAAATAAGGATTTCCAATGGTGAGGTAGTACTCTGTGAGGATTATCAGAAATTAACCAATGAAAAATTTTGTGCCCATTCTGCTGCCAAGCATTGTACTTATAAGGGGGAACCTTTTACAGTCGGAGCTTTGGCCAGGATGAATAATTTAGGTGAGCGGTTAAAGGGTGTGTCAGGCAGGCTTTTTAAAAAATACTGGAATGAGCGGTGGCTGAAAAATCCTCTCTATAATAATTTAGCTCAAGCGGTTGAGATTGTGTGGGCTTTGGAACAGATCCCCGGGATTGTGGATAAAATAGTCGAGATAAAAAAAGATCCTGAACTGGTAAAACCTTCCCAGAAAAAAGGTGAGGGCGTGGGCGCGGTTGAAGCTCCTCGGGGTACACTCTATCATCATTATAAGATACACGATGGATTGATCCATAAAGCAAATTTTGTTATACCTACCGGACAGAATCTAGAGGACTGTGAAAAGTATTTACGGAAAGCTGTGGAAGCAATGGTAAAAAAAGATGCGAATGATGAAACTGTGAGATTTCAATGTGAGGTTATCTGCAGGGCATATGATCCCTGTATAAGCTGTTCTACTCATTTAGTGACTTTAAAACGTGAATAATGTTAAGAAAATAAAACAGAAATTAGATGAAATTATTGTTGATGAACCCCCAGCTATAGTTGGTTTAGGTAATTCTGATAGAGCTGATGACGGATTTGGAATCGAACTTGCCAGAAGATTGAAAATTATTTTTCCTGAGCATGTTTTCTTAGAAACAGAGAATTCTGTAGAAGGAATAGTATACGATCTTTTGAAATCTGATAGATTTGATGTGATTATTTTTTTGGATGCGGTCCATTTTAAAGGAACTCAAGGTGAGTTGAAAATTTTTGATTTAAATGATATTGATAAATTTGCATCTCCAATTTCAACCCACAAGGTTCCCATGTCCCTGTTAATGGGATTAATTCACGAACATAAAAAAAATTCTTTTTTATTAGGAGTCCAACCTGGCTCTCTTGATTTTATGGGAGAAATGACTCCTGAAGTTATCTCAAGCCTTGATACAATTGAAGCTTATTTTAAAAAGTTTTTTCAGGATTGGGTATAAGAATATGAGATACTTTTCATTATTTTTTTAATACCATGTATTCCCTTAATACATTAATAAAATTTGGTTTCGTTTTGGTTGAAAGTCATAAAAAATCAAACTATCAATGCCTATTTTTAAAATGCTTTTCATTCTCAATTATTATGGAATGGGCCGGATAGATTTTTGTTGAGGATTTAGATTAGGTATTGAATAAAATTTATGACTGGAGAATAAGTAAAATATCAATGAAATTGTAAGGAAAATTTTTCCTTATTTAATTTTAAAAATTTTTTACTTACATTTACTTTTGACATAGAATATAAATTGGCATAAATATTGCACATTTTAAACTATTATTTTAAAAGAGGAATCATTAAATGAATTATGATTGTTCAGGAAAAATTTTAATAATTGATGTAATGATATACAATATGATGGAGAAAAACTGATGACTCTTTTTGGAAAATTATATTTAAATTCTATAGCAAAATCATTCCTTTTGATTGTGATTATTTATTTTTTGGTTGTAATTAGAATTTTCAGTGCGGATAATAAAATTGAGATTAGTCAAAAACGGTTTAAGTCTGTGCGTTTTGATCCATCCTATTATTACAATAGTGATTTTGAAATCAGGGAATTCTGTGAAATGTTGGCCAGAAAATGGAAGCAATCAGGCATTAATACTGTCTATATAAAAGTATATGATCCTATTTATGGTGCTGTTTATAAAACTGATTATCCTCTGAATATACAGACAGATTATGGACAACTTGATCTCCTCAGCAAGGTAATTTATGCCTGTCATCAGGAAAAACTTCAGGTATTTGCCTGGATTCCAGCTTTCCGTCATAAAAAAGCATGGGAAATGCATCCTGAGTGGCGTCCTAAACTTTTTAACGGGGAAGATTGCAAACCTTCTGATGATAACTTTTTACTTTGTACGCGTCATTCAGAATTCAGAATATGGTGGATTGGATTTATTGAAGATTTGCTTGAGCACTATCCAGATCTGGATGGGATAGATATTGCTGAGCCGATTGTGAGTTCGCGATATAATCAGGGATGTTATTGTAAAGAATGTATGGATGTGTATAAAGATCATAATCTGGATAATGATAATCGTTTTCAGGAAGAAGAGTTCACAGTTTATCGTTCAGAACCATTAACTTCCTTGCTTTTGGAAACCAGCCAAATCGCACAGACAAAAAATAAACAAGTTTCCCTTACTACCATAAGTACCAGTCATGAGGATGGTACTTTTTACTCATCTGAAAAACAGCGTTCTCTGACCGGTTTTGATATGGATGGTATTCTTGATTCTACCCATAAACCTGATATTTTAAATGTGGAGCTCATATGGCAGCAATGGGCTGATGCCTATGATGATACCGTAACCTTCACTCCAGACTGGACTGAACAGGCAGTAAAACAGGTATTGCTGCAAATAAGAGATAGAACACGGATTGTGGTACACCCGGAATTAACTGACTTCGGCAAAATAAAAATTACTGACAGTCAATTTCTTGAAAGTATTCAGTTTGCCTGGGAGGGAGGAGCCTGGGGAGTAGATTTTTATGATGCCCATTTGGCTGATGAAAAGGATTTATGGTCCCAAATAAAAGGAGTATTAGAATATATACCTATTAAAACGATTACGATTTATTATGATCCTGCCGGTCTTAATGACGCAAAGCAAATCGAGGTACTTTTGCGTCATTTTCATACTCATACAATCCTTATACCGCTGGAAGATCAATTTTCAGTTAGTGATCAGCCAGAATCGGAAATAATTTTTTATGTCGGAGCTGTGTATCGCCAGTTTTTGCCAAAAGAGTTTATTCGGTTTATATCTGAATCAGATAAGAGGATCTGCTGGATAAATTACAACTTGAACCTTCTTCTGGACCATGAAAATTCAGATTGGGGATTTGACTATTTAGAGCTTGATGAAAAATTTGCTTATGAAATTTTCTACCAGCAAACAGCCTTTACAAAAATAGATACTTCTATTAATATAATACAAATTAACAATCCTGATAGATGTCGAGTTTTGGCAACAGCAAAATCAAATGAACGGGAAGTTCCTTATGTTGTGAAGGATAATAATTTTTGGTATTTCACGGATCTTCCCACTTCTTTTGTAACCGAAGGAGGACGACATATTGTTTTTTCTGACCTTCTTCATGACATTCTCAGAGAATATCACCAGGAAAAACATACGGCACTTGTTCGTATAGAAGATGTAAATCCCACAACTGAACCTCAAAGTCTTCGAGCCATAGCAAAATTTCTTGGATCCAAGCATATTTCATTTGCAGTAGGACTGACACCCTTCTATTTGGATCCTGCCACCAATACTGCTATATCTTTATCCGATAATCCTGAATTGGTTAAGGCACTTCATTATATGATTTCCAAGGGCGCGACTATAGTGCTACACGGAGTTACTCATCAATACAGAGGACAAACAACCATAGATTATGAATTCTGGGACGGTCTGAATGACGGACCGCTTTTTCAGGATTCAGAAGATTATGTCAGAGACAGGATTATACGGGCATTAGAGGAATGTTATAAGAACGAGATTTATCCCTTGGCCTGGGAAACTCCTCATTATGCAGCCTCTCAATTGGATTACAGGGTTATAAATCAGTTTTTCAGTACTGCTTATGAGAGAAGACAGACCTTAGACATTTTAGGAACTGACCAGCTTCTTCCCTTTTTTATCCCAGCCCAGGAAAACAGAGCTCAACTTATTCCTGAAAATTTGGGATATATTCCTATTGATGATCCTTCTCCGGATCCGATAGTCAGCTATGCTCAGAAAAATTTAATTCTTAGAGATGGATTTGCCAGTTTTTTCTTTCATCCCTTTGTCTCCCTGAATGTTTTGAAAGAATTAGTTGAAAGAATTAAAGAATTAGGGTACTCTTTTGAAGATATAAGTAAATTAGACAATAAAGTAGTAACCTCAGAAATGACTATAGTAAGTGGCCAGCATGAAATATCTCTGGATCTAAAGGATTCTTATTTGAAAGAATTCTTTGTCAATCCAAAAGGAAAAGTCAAACAACTAAGTTACAGTGATAGAAAACTGACAGATGTTATCAAAAAAGAGGTGAATTGTAAACCAGGCTGGTTATACGTTGCAAAAGCAATGGGTGAGAAAAAAATTGGTTTTGGCCATAGAGTCGAATCTCTTTTTTCAGGATCTCCAGTAAAAATACAGCAACTCTGGCAAAGTCAGCCCCTGAAAGCAGTAAATTCACCTGTGATTCCAGTAATCTTGATTGATCCAAATGCTGAAGGTAATATATCCATAGATCAAGAAAGTTATTTGCAGGCTTTTGAATCTGTAGGAGTTGATTATCAGACAATTTCAGTCTATGATTTTTTTGAAATTCCTCAAAGAATAAATCTTATTGTGATTCCTTATGCAGCTGGACTAAAACTTACCGAGCAGCAGTCACTCTTTATCATAAGTGCTGTATCTAAAGGTATGAATGTTATTTTGGAAAAAGAAAGCGATCTTAGTGCTAGAATAGGGATAAATTCAATCGGTGATTTTAAAAGTGTCAAAACTGTGAGAGATGAATACTATCCCCAGGTAGGTATTCACTGGAAAGAGACAGGTTTGTATAAAAATATTGAAGTACCTATAGAATATGTTACCTATTTTTCCGAAATCAATACCGGTGATCCCTTAATTATTGGAGGTGAATATGGCGAGGGTAAATATCTTTATATAGCCACCTTATTCGATCCTACTACTTCTCAGGGTTATGGACGGTATCCTTACTTTCTGGATTTGATACAGCGGCAGTTTGATTTATGGCCAATTGTGCGAAGAGATCAGGCAGAGGTTTATTTTGAACCTGGTGACCGTGAAGATGTGAGTATTGAAGATCTGGTGAAAATGTGGAAAGAATATGGTTTCCGTAGAATCTATGTATCAGGCTGGCATGTCTATCCGGATTGGACCTATGAATATGAGCGATTAATTGAATTGGCACATCAGAATGCCATGTTAGTATACCTCTGGCTTGAGCTGCCCCATGTTAATGAGCAATTTTGGGAAAACCATCCTGAATGGAGAGAAAGAACTGCAACCGGCAGGGAAGCAATAGTGGATTGGCGTCGTCTCATGGTATTGACTGATGAAGCATGCCGGAGAGCAGTATTCAAGGAGTTATCGGATTTAATCCAAAAGTATGACTGGGACGGCATTAACCTGGCTGAACTCTATTATGAATCCCCTTTAGGTCCAGAACATCCTGAAATTTTTACTCCTATGCATTCATCCGTACGGGAAAGATTTCAGTCTCAATATGGATTCGATCCCCAGGAATGTTTCAATCCCGGTTCCCATTACTATTGGAGAAATAATAGAAAAGATTGGAATAAGTTTCTAAACTTCCGAAAAGATTTAATTATCGAACTTCATCGTGATTGTCTGGAATTTCTCTATCAGCAGAACAGGCTAAAAGAGAATCATATGGAAATAGTGGTTACATCCTTAGATGATATTCATGCAAAAAATATGGGGGTTAATACTGCAACAGATAACCGGAGACTGATAGAACTAAAAGAGGAAATTCCTTTTACTCTGCAGATAGAAGATCCCCAGGAGTTATGGCATCAGGGACCACTTCGTTATAACAGCCTTTCCCAGACATATCAAAATTTAATTGCCAATGACACTTTAATTTTGGATATCAATATTGTGCCTTTTCGTTCCTTTAAAGAGAGTCTGGCACCGACCAGACAACCCACTGGTTTGGAACTTTATAATTTTCTTCGCTATGCATCACAAGGTAATAACCGAGTGGCCCTTTATTCAGAATCGAGTATTTATATGGTTGATTTACCCTGGATATCCTATTCCCTGGGTTGGAATACTGAAGAATATTATATTCCTGAAAAATGGGAAGTTAGATCAGACAATACTGTAATTTTGAAATTAAATGCAGAACAACATAAGAATCTTATTGTAAATAACCAATTATGGCCGGCTTATCATAAAGGCAGACTCATACTGCCTGCGGGAACTCATGAAATTCGGTCTATGAATAAAATTACCAGCTGGTTTAACACTCTTAAATCATCAGCCAGATTGGTTGATATCAGCGGGGAGTTGCAATCCTGTCAAATGAACAAGCAAGGATTAGAGTTTTCTTATTCTTCTCCGGTCAGAAATTATATTATTATTAATGAAGAACCAAGAGAAATTTATGTTGATGGTAATAAATTTAGCACAGATGTGTATGAGGGTATACCAGGATATTCGGTAAAGCTTCCCAAGGGAACCCATATAATTAAAATTTATACCAAAAGTAAAGGCGACTCTTCTCGAAAAAATATTAGTATTGTGGGATCTTTCTTAATAGTTACTCTAAGTATTCTTGCTGGTAGTGTGTTGTTGATGCTTTATACCATACGGTTTAGGAGACGCCGGCGTCGAAATAATAAAAAATAAATGTTTTAACTGGGAAGGAGATTGAATATGCCCTTTAGTTCACCCGTATTTGAAATTCTCTTTCTTTTTTCGGTTTCAATAATATGGCTGATGATCATTTACCAGCTTATTCTCAGTCTATTCGGATACCTATATCGTCAACGTACAGAAAAAGAAAGGTGGAATATAAGCCATTATCAAAAAAAACTTCCTTCAGTTTCTATTTTAATACCTGCCCGGAATGAAGAACTGGTTATGGAAAAGACTTTAAAAAAGATTTTATCTTTAGATTATCCCCGGCAGAATCTGGAAGTGATTGTCATAAATGATGGATCAACCGATAATACAGAATCGATATTGAATACAATGGCTTCACATGATGATAGGATTAAGCCCCTTCATCTTCCAGTTGTCTCAGTGGGAAGAGGAAAAGCATATGCTTTGAATATTGGTTTGAAACAAGCGAGTTCTGATTTTATAGCTGTTTATGATGCTGATAATAATCCTGAGAGTAGCTCTTTAAAACAGTTAGTGCTGCATCTTATTTCTGATGATACATTAGGCGCTGTAATTGGGAAGTTCAGGACTCTTAATAGAAAAAGAAATTTGTTAACTAGGTTTATTAATATTGAAACCCTTAGTTTTCAGTGGATACTTCAGGCTGGACGTTACCGGGCCTTTGGTATAACCATACTCCCAGGTACCAATTATGTAATTCGAAAAGAGGTACTGGAGAGCTGTGGAGGGTGGGATGAAAAGGCAATTACTGAAGATTCAGAATTATCTATTAGAATCTATCAAAAATGTTGGAAGATTCAGTTTATTCCCACGGCTGTGACCTGGGAGCAGGAACCGGAAAAGTTGAAAACCTGGGTTCGTCAGCGAATCCGGTGGGTTAGGGGTAATAATTATGTTATTCGAAAATTTTTTGGACAGGCCTTATTGCTTAAAAGTCGAATTCTTTCCTGGGAATTTCTTTATCTTTTTATTCTGTACTATTTTTTCTTATTTGCCATTGTTATTTCCCACTTGATTTTTATTTTGGGTGGTCTGGGGGTTATCTCTATCGCTGCTCTTGGTCCTTATACTGCTGTGTGGGGCTCTGCTTTTCTTTTGTACATTCTGGAAGTTATTTTGGTGTTGTCTTATGAGGATGAGGACAGTATTTTAAATATTTTTATAACAGCATTTATGTATTTTACCTACTGTCAATTGTGGATATATGTTGTATTTCGCTCCTTTTTTATGGATATAACCAGAAAACGGGTAGGCATCTGGGATAAAACCGAGCGAACACCACAATAGGAAGTAGAATTGAGTCTAACCAAAGAGATAAAATAATGAGAGTTGTTTTTTTAGCTATATTTTCAGGAGTCCTTTTATCAGGTTCACAAATTTGTTGTCTTGCTCAAAATGATTCCTATACTGAGACTGAAATTGGAAAGTCTGATACTTTGAAGCCAAAAGCAAGTTTCTGGTGGGAATTTTATAATGAATCAACTGTACTGCAAAAATTTCAGGATAATCTTATTTCATTTTCTCATACAAAACCCGGTATCAGGATATCGGGATTATGGGGCCGGACAGCAGAATTCTATGTTCTCTTACGGTATGGTAAAGATCAGCACCGAGACTTCTGGAACAACCGGGCCGAAATCGGTTTAGGACTCCGGATGAAATTAGCTAAAAAAGTATTTATTGCTCCCTATGTTGAATTATTAGGTGGATATTATATGAAGATTCCAGACAAGTATCCCCAGCCGGAACAGAAGAAGTATGATGATGTACGTACCGGACTCCTGTTTTGGTATGGTTGGGATACTTATGTTTCCTATTCTTCTTTAATGTCCTTCCCATTTATATTATGGGGTGAGATTTACAGTGATGTGAGTTACTTTAAAAGTCAGCGAAAAAATGTTATTGGATATTGCCATATTAAAAGCGGGTTTCATATGTTTCAATTCTGGAAATCTGTTATTGATATTTACGGAGTTTCCTACTTAATGAAAGATACAAACAAAGATTTTTGGAACAATAAAGCTGAGATAGGGCCAGGGATATTAATTCAACCCGTATCTGGTTTGGACTTAAAATTTTTTATGGAATATCTTTTCGGAACCTATTTTGGTATAGAAGGAAGAGATCTAAATCCCTATTCTCAGAAATATACTGATAGGAGAATAGGATTGATTTTCTGGATAGGCTGGTAAGAATAAAATTATTATCAGGGAGATTTTAAATGAAAAAATATATACCATGCAGGTTCATTCCAGTGTTTATTTTTATGATCTTTTATGGTTCAATAGGTTTTGGTCAAGATCCCGGAGATTTAATCTGGAAAGCTTCTGTAGGCTGGCATGTCCATTCAGTTTCATCAGCAAATGATGTGGATGGGGATGGGTATTCAGATCTTTTTGTGGGATCAGGGAATAATCTTGCCTATTGTTTATCCGGTGGTGGTCCTGATAAGGGATCCATTATCTGGTCTTGGAATGTAACCATGGAGGTATGGTCAGTTACTACTTTATCTGATATTAATGGTGATGGAATCAATGATTGTCTGGCCGGGACCGGTAATGATACCTTATACTGTTTTTCTGGAAAGCCAACCTATGGATTAACAGAGATTCTATGGTCCAATCCAACAAATGGAACGATTTGGACAGTAGCTCAGATTGGTGATCTTAATGGAGATGGAATCAATGATTGTTTAGCTGGATCAGCTGATGACAAAGTTTATGGTTACAGTGGTAGTGATGGCCAGAAGTTGTGGTCCTATACAGATATTGCTGTTGGTGATATATTGACTGTACGGTCCATTCCGGATGTTAATGGGGACGGGAAGGAGGATTGTCTTGCCGGAGGGCATGGAAACCGGATTCTTTGTATTTCTGGTGGAAGTTCTGGAACCGGAGAACTTCTCTGGTATTATAAAATTTTCGCGCCAACTGGTGCTTCGGTTTTATCTGTAACTTCCATCCAAGATGTAAATGGGGATGGAGTTGCTGATTGTCTGGCAAGTGGTCTACATGAGAAAATTTACTGTCTTTCCGGAGCCAGCCAAGGAAAAGCGGATCTGATCTGGAGTTATTCAACCGGAGCCAATGTGCTTTCAGTAGAGTCCATATCGGATGTGGATGGAGACGGATTATCGGACTGTCTGGCCGGTGGGTTGGATGATAAGGTGTTTTGTATTTCAGGAGATACCGGAAACTTAATTTGGTCTTATTCCACAACTGAAACTGTGTTTGATGTTGACAGGATTTCAGATGTGAATGGTGATGGCATTGAAGACTGTATTGCCGGGGCAGGTGATAATAAAGTACATTGTATAGACGGAAAAACCGGAGTAAAATTATGGACCGGAGACACTCCAGTTGGATCAGTTATTTGTGTAACCTCAATATCTGATATAAGCGGCAATGGGGTCCCGGATGTAATAGGAGGATCGGATGACAGTTATGTATATGTTTTTGAAGGGGGGGAAGTGGTTAAAGAAACTTTGTCTACTCCAAATACACCTTCCGGGCCCTCAGAAGTAAAGGTAGGAACTGCTGCAGAGTTCAGTACCGGAGGATCAGAAAGTAATCTGGGTCATACTGTTGAATACCGTTTTGATTGGGGAAATGGCAATATCTCCAACTGGGGAACTGCTACCTGTAACTATACTTATTTCACTGTAGGTTCTTACAGTATTAAAGCGCAGGCTCGCTGCAGCATTCATACTAATGTGACTTCAGGATGGTCATCAGGCAAAACTGTTACTATATCCGGTCATAAACTCCAAATTTCTGTTCAGGGATCAGGTACAGTATCACAGGAGCCGGATAAAACCACATATAATCATAATGAGACGGTTACTTTAAACGCAACTCCGTCTTCAGAATATCAATTTGATCACTGGGAGGGGGATGTCACTGGTAAAAATTCTAGGATTGACTGTGTAATGGACTCTGATAAAGAAGTGACAGCTTATTTTACCCAGATTCCGGAATCGATCTCTACTCCTGATACTCCGGAAGGGCCGGTTTCTGGACAGATCAACCAAGAATTAAGTTATACTGCCCAGGGTGCGGAAAGCAATCTGGGGCATGCGGTTGAATACCGATTCGACTGGGGAGATGGAAGGTTTTCTGATTGGAATGGTCAGATTCAAGAGCACAGCTGGCAGTCGGAAGGAAATTATCTGGTGAAAGCCCAGGCCAGGTGTTCTCAACATTCAGATATTGTCAGCATTTGGTCAGAAGGATTATCCGTACATATTTCATCTACAGGAATTGAGAAGATGGAAACCTCTCAGATTCCAACCCATTTTTACCTTTATCAAAACTATCCTAATCCTTTTAACAGTGAGACTTGTATTACTTTTCAGGTGTCTCAATCCTGCTCGGTTAAACTTGAAATTTTCAACATGTCCGGAGATTTTATAAAGAAATTCCCCGGAGGTTATTATACTGCCGGAAAATACAGAGTTTATTGGGACAGTAAAAGCGATTCCAAAAAGTCCTTACCTACTGGATTGTATTTTTATCGATTACAGGCAGGCTCCTATAATTCTGTAAAAACCATGATCTACCTTAAATAGTATCACATGACCAAAGGAGGATCAAATTATTTGTAAATTAAAATAATTATTTATTGACAGGATTACAGGATAAAACTAGATAAAAATATTAATAAAAATTTAGTTGTCGAAATTATCTGAAATAATTAATTATAACCTGAAGAGTAATTAACAAGATTTACTATCCCGTTCATCCTGTTATCCTGTCTAAACTATTTTATTTATAAGTAAATGTATAAGGGTTACTAAGATGATAAAAAATTTATAATTATGCCATTCCTGGATTTCTGATCAAGTCAGGAATGACACCCCTTCCACCAGGTGTGTTTTTGTAAATATTTGATCATGAATATAAATGTAAATAAATAAAAAGAGATACAATGGCAAAATCATTAAAAGTGATGATTGTTTTAGGTACCCGTCCGGAAGCTATTAAACTGGCTCCAGTGATATTAGAACTTAACAAGTATCCTGATACTAAACCTGTATTGGTTGTCACAGCTCAGCATAGAGAGATGCTTGATCAGGTTCTTAAACTTTTTACAATAAAACCTGACTATGATCTTAATCTCATGGTTCCGGATCAGACCTTGTTTCATGTAACAGGCAAAGCCATACACGGTTTTGAAAATATCCTTGAAAATGTTAGGCCTGATTTTGTTCTGGTCCAGGGAGATACCACCACAACTTTCATAGGAGCATTAGCTGGTTTTTATATGAAAATACCTATCGGACATGTAGAAGCAGGTCTTCGAACTAGAAACAAGTATTTTCCTTTTCCAGAAGAGATAAACCGAAAAATGGTGTCTGTATTAACTGATTATCACTTTGCCCCTACTGAGGGCAACCGGCAGAATCTTTTGTCAGAAGGTGTGTTGTCTGAAAATATTTTTGTTACTGGAAATACGGTAATTGATGCATTGTTGATGACAGTTCAGAAAGATTTTAAACACGAAGTTTTTACTGGGGATTATGATAAGTTGATATTGGTTACAGCCCATAGACGGGAGAATTTTGGAGAACCAATAAAAAATATTTTTCAAGCGATTAAGCAAATAGCAGAAGATAATCCCCGGTTTCGATTTGTTTACCCTGTACATTTAAACAATAATGTTCAAAAACCTGCAAAAGAAATATTAGGTAAACTGCCTAATGTAAAACTCCTGTTACCTCTTGAGTATTTCACCTTTATGAATATCCTTGCCAGGGCTGATCTTGTATTGACAGACTCAGGGGGTATACAGGAAGAAGCACCTTCATTAGGAAAACCTGTTCTTGTCCTGCGGAATGAGACAGAAAGACCAGAGGCGGTTGAAGCAGGTACGGTAAAGGTAGTAGGGACTGCAAAGAGGAAAATCGTTAAAGAAACACTATTTCTTTTAGAAGATTATGATGCATATCAGAGTATGGCTCAGGCACATAATCCCTATGGAGATGGTAAGGCTTCACAAAGAATTGTTGATTGTATTAGAAAGAAAATGCTAAAATGATGATCAGGTTCTGATTATTTAAAAATGGTTTTAGGAATGCAAGAGTCCCTGGATCATTTTCAGCAGATTACTTATTTTATACGGTTTTTCAATATATTGGAAATCTTTTTCTTGGATACTAGCCCCTTGAGATTTAGGATCTGAATAACCACTGGATAGTAATACCTGTAAATTTGGATTGAGTGAGAGAAACTTTTCTGCTAATTTGACGCCACTCTTGCCCGGTAATACGACATCACTGAAAAGTATATCAAATTTACCACTCTCTTTTTTAAAAATTTTTAAGGCTTGATTAGAATTTTTAGCAGAAAATACTTGAAAGCCATTTTTTACTAATGTTTTTTTGACGTATTTCAGGATAATTTCATCATCTTCAACCACTAAAATTCGTTCTCCATTTCCCTTGGGAATTTCCATTTTGCCCTCTTTTTTTGATGATTTTTGTGTCTTTTCTGAATATACAGGAAAATAAATTTTAAATGTTGTTCCTTTCGCGGGTTTACTATCTACTGTAAGCCATCCCTTATGTTGTTTTATAATACCGTGAACAACCGAAAGTCCCAGTCCGGTTCCCTTGCCAACATCTTTGGTAGTAAAAAAAGGCTCAAAGATATGATTAATAGTGTCTGGATTCATACCAATTCCTGTATCCATAATTATAATAGTGACATATCGATCAGATTTCACTTCGATTTCTTTTTGGTCTTCGCTTTCATTCAATATATAATTTTCAGTTTTAATTGTCAATTCACCTCCATTGGGCATGGCTTCTTGAGCATTGATAGCAAGATTTAATATAACCTGTTTGATAGTTCCTTGATCAGCTTTAATGGGTAAAAGATCCGGGGCAAGAATAGTATTTATCTTGATATCCTCGGATATTAAACGTTGAAGCATTTTCAGTATATTTTCTATCAAAGTATTTAGATTGGTTTTTATAGGCAGCATAGGATGCTTACGGCTGAATTGAAGTAATTGTCTGGTAAGTTCTGAACCATATTTGGCATGCCGGTTAATATCTAATAAAGTATTATACAATTCATTCTCTTTAAGAGTGGAATCAGAGATTTCCATTAAGGTTAATTCAGTACTTACTTGGATTGCAGTCATTATGTTATTAAAATCATGAGCTAAACCTCCAGTTAAAGTACCAACAGCTTCCATTTTCTGGGATTGACGGAGTTTGTCTTCAAGTTTTTTATGTTCGGTGATGTCCCGGAAAACCAATACTACACCATTAATATTTCCCTTATCATCTTTAATGGGAGAAGCACTATCATCTATAGGGATTTTTTTTTCTTCCCTGCTAATTAGTAATGAATCATTTGAAAGTTTAAACATTCTGTTTTTTAGGAGAACCTTTTGTACAATGTCTGTGAACTGAGTGTGGGATTTTTCATTAATAATGTTAAATATTTTATTTACATCTTGGCCTAAAGCCTCTTTTTGTTTCCAGCCAGTAAGTGTTTCGGCAACTGTATTAATAAAGGTTATTTTTCCATTTTTATCAGTGGTTATCACCGCATCTCCGATACTTTTCAGGGTAGTAGATAACCACTTTTCATTATCTTTTAATTTTTTTTCAATAGTATGTTTGTACAGGGCAATTTCAATTGTCGAATGTAATTCTCTTTCTTCTAATGGTTTAAGAATGTACCCAAAAGGCTCGGTTATTTTTGCACGCTCTAAGGTTTTTTTATCCGAATAAGCTGTGAGATATACTACCGGTATATCCAATCGATTTTGTATTTGTTCAGCAGCTTCAATACCATCCATTTTTCCTTCTAACATAATATCCATTATAACTAAATCGGGTTTGATATCTTTTATTTTTTCTACTGCTTCCTCTCCAGAAGGGATTAAAGCAGGGACATCATATCCTAATTTTTTCAATCTATCCTGAATTTCCATGGCTATGATATGTTCATCTTCAACTATAATTATTTTTGGTTTTGCCATTTTTTTTCTCGTTTTATTTTAAGCTATGAAGGTAATCGAAAATTTTGTACCTTTGGTTTTTTGATGTTTAATAGTACCTTTCAATTGTTTGGTCAATGTGTTGACCAATTGTAAACCTAAGGTTTTGGTTTTTTTCAATTGCAATTCCTCGGGTAAACCTTGACCGTTATCTTCCACGGTTAAGGAGATTTTTTGTTTATCAGAAGTCAATTTAATTTTGATTTGTCCTTTTCTACCATTCGGAAAAGCATGTTTCAGAGAATTTGAGATCAGTTCATTGATAATTAATCCACAAGGAATTGCCTTGTCGATACTCAATATAACATTTTCAACCTGTACATCTGTTTTTATAGTATCAAGTTTTGTTTTATAAGAACTGAATAAATAACTAATTAGACCTTTAATATAATCAGTAAATTCAATATTGACAAAATTTTCTGATTGATATAATTCTTCATGGATAAGAGCCATGGAACGAATTCGATTTTGACTTTCATTAAACAATTCGATGGTTTTTCCATCAATTGCATTATTTGATTGAAGATAAAGGAGGCTGGAAATTATCTGTAAATTATTTTTAACTCTATGATGGATTTCTTTTAAAAGTATTTCTTTTTCCTGGAGTGATTTTTTTATCTTTTTTTCTGCCTGCTTACGTTCAGAAAGTTCTTTTTGTAATTGCTGTGCCTTAATTTCCAGTTCATAGCTAGCGTTTTGCAAAGCAATTTCATGTTTTTGTATTTGGTCCAACATTTGGTTGAATTGGTCAGTAAGAAATCCTAACTCGTCTTTGCCGGATTTTTTTGCTCGAATGGAATAATCTTTCCTGAGAGATACATCTCTTGCTGTGTTTGCTAAGTGTAAAATTGGTTCGGAAATAATTCGACCTAATCTTGAGGCCATTACGTAACTAGTTAAAAATGATAGAAACAGAACAAAGATCACAACAACTGCATAATTTTTTAATCGGGTATACATTTCCTTCAAATTTGATTGAAGATATACTTTACCGATTTTTTCATCTTCAATAATTATTGGACTAAAAATAATTAAATGGTTGTTGTCGAAATAAGATCCTTTGTCTTTAGGCAATGGTGGTAAAGTTTCTATATCAGTGCCTAAACGTTTGTACTTAGTAAAGACTTTATCATTTTTATCATAAATACAAGCAAAATCAATATTTTCAACTGCCATCAATAATACTTCCAGGGTTTCTTTGGCATCGTTTTCATTCTCAAATATAAGTGCAGCCGTACTGTTTTTCCCAATGATTTGTGCTAACATGGAAAGATTGCGTTTCATGGTGTTACTGAATGTAATTTGGTCATAAATAATTAAAGCGGTACAAGCAAAAAGTGTTGCAATGCTACTGATTACAATAATTATTAAGGTTAATTTTTGTTTGATTAATATGTTTTTTAAAATATGCATAGTATATTATGTTTCTGGTTGTTGGTTTTCAATTATATTTGATTGTTTTAAAAGTTTTGAACTAATGTTGATACCGGCATTTTTTGCAGCCTGTCTATTGATTTCAAAGCGTATTTTTTTTTCTTTGGTAATGAAATTAATAATTCCACCATCATGAGCAAATTTCTTTCTTTCACTAACTGTTAATATGCTTGTCTCTTTTAGTTTATCAATAATACGTATACTTTTTTTTTGATCAGGTACACCAATGAAAAGGATATGACAGAATTCTAAGTCGTCTATCCTATGAAAACGTTTTACAATAAAATTTCTTCCCTTAACCTTCTTACCTTCAACAGTTTTGTCTAAATCAATACCAAATGGATCTTCACCCAAGATCCCAATTATATAGGGAGTATCTGAATGGGGAAATGCTTGATCGGGCCAATCAACAAATCTTGAAAAATTATATAGATATTTTGCTTTCACCTGATATTCGGAAGGATAAACAGTAAATCCCATTTGTGCTTGGCTTCTTAGCGTTAATAAGGTAATTAGGATAATCAGGTGAAAAAATTTAATACACATATAATAATGCCTTCAATAAATAATTGATTTACTAGGAAATTTATTCCTAGTAAATATATATTAATTATATTTATATTTAACAAAAAATTAAAGTGCAAATAATATGCAAATAAAATAATCATTATTGTCAACCTTATTTTTTGATTAAATGATGTATTTTTTATAAAAGGTGCTTAACTTTAGGTGAAATTTAAAAAAAAAATAAATTGTTTAATATAGAGACAAAAAAAACTTGACTTTTGAAATTTATTTTTTTATATTTATGTGATTGTGAATATCTTCACAATCACAATCACAATCACAAGCTTAAATGGAAAATATGGAAAAACCAATACCAAAAGAGACAATTAGTCGTTTATTTACTTACTTCAGATCTTTACAATGTCTTAATAAAAAAGGGGTAGAGAAATTTTCATCTTTTGATTTATCAAAAATATGTAATATAAATCCTGCCATAATAAGAAAAGATTTTTCTTACTTTGGAGATTTTGGAACAAAGGGAGTTGGATATAATGTTAAATATTTAATTTATGAGATACGGGATATACTTAAATTAGATCCTGCTGCTAAGGTTGTACTGGTAGGTGTGGGT
>CAYUAG010000017.1:4209-10913 GCA_964442615.1 uncultured bacterium | reverse complement strand
AAAATTAGCTTACTATTCTTATAAAAATCTAGAATGAATATGTGGATAAAAGAATAGATTCTTATTTAAATATAAATTTTAAATAATTGAAGAACAATTGAAAGGAAATTTGAATGTCAGATAGTAATGGTAAAAACAAAATAAAAAATTTCTTTTATCTTTTCTTTATATTATTAATTATTTGGGTTCTTCTTACAAATACTTTTCAATTGCAGGAATTTGGTGTTGGAATTTTTATCAGTCTTTTACTATCCTTATTTTTAAGTAAGAATTATATAAAACTCGGTTTTCCCCCTTTTGGCATTAAGAGATTTTTATATTTTATTTTATATATTTTTATTTTATTCATAGAAGTTGTTAAAGCCAATTTTGATGTAGCTTATAGAGTAATTCATCCTAAAATGCCAATTAATCCAGGTGTTGTGGTAATAAAAACAGAATTAAAACAGGATATTGCAAAGTTAATACTGGCAAATTCAATTACCTTAACACCCGGTACGTTTACGCTGGACATAAAAGATGACAAACTTCTCATCCACTGGATTTATGTCCGTTCAGATGATATAGAAGAATCTACAAAAAATATTGGTGAAAGATTTGAAAAATATCTAAAGGTGATATTCGCATGAGTGAGTCAATTATGTTAGTGTTTTTAGCTGTTATAGGATTAGGCATTGTTTTTAGCCTTTTGCGTATGTTAATTGGTCCTACTGCTTCTGATAGAGCTGTTGCAGTGGACACTATTACCACAACAATAGTTGCATTACTTGTTCTTTTAGGCTTTGTATTCAACAGATATGTTTATTTGGATGTTTCATTAGTCTATTCTTTGCTTGCTTTTGTTGGATTGGTAACTCTTGCCAGATTTCTGGAAAGGGGGATTTAAATGGAATTATTCGGGATAATTATTACCGGAATTGGAGTAGCATTTTTAATGTTAGGAAATTTTGGAGTACTCAGGCTTCCTGATGTCTATAATCGTATTCAGGCAGGAACAAAGTGTACTACTTTTGGTGCTTTTTTTACAATTATTGGAATAGGAATAGTCCAACCTGACTGGTTCTGGAAGTGTTTACTTATTGCGGTTTTTGTTTTAGCAACCAATCCTATTTCCAGCCATGCTATTGCAAGAGCTTCCAAGAGAATAGGTGTTCCTCTTTGTGATAGGAGTGTGGTGGATAAATCAAAGGATTTTAAGGAATATGAGGAGGAAACATGATAATAATAGTTTCCTTATTAGTGTTTTTGATGCTGATTTCAGCAGTTGCAGCGTTAATTTTTAAAGATCTGATAAGTGCTGTGATTGCTGGTTGCATGGTCAGTTTGATTGCGGCGGTTCTTTTTTATTTTCTGCAGGCTCCTGATGTTGCTATGGCAGAAGCATCAATTGGTGCAGCACTGGTTACTGCTGTATTTATTATAGCAATCAAACGAACTAAGAGGTATGAAGAATGAGAAAACTCATTGGAATCATTTTACTGATTATTGTTGGTTGGGGGATTTTTTTATCTATACAAAAAATTCCTTTTGGAGAGCCAAAAACCAAGGTTGGTAAATACTATATTGATAAAGGAAAAGAGGAAACGGGAGCTGCAAATATTGTTACTTCTGTAGTTGTAAGTTATCGAAGTTTTGATACTCTTGGGGAGGTAACTGTACTTTTTTTGGCAGCAATTGGATTAGGTACTGTACTGGCAACTTTTCAAAGAAAAGAGAAAAATAAAATTGAGCAGGTAAGTTTAATACTTAGTACAGGTTGTCGATTTTTATTCCCACTTATTCTTCTTTTTGGTTCATATGTTTTTATTCATGGACACCTAACACCTGGTGGAGGATTTCAGGGAGGTGCTATTATCGCTTCAGCGTTTCTTCTTATTTATCTTGGATGCAGAGGAAAACGAATCAATGAAGTTGGTACAAAAATGGCTGAATCGTTAGGAGGTTTAACTTTTGTAGTCCTTGGATTGATTGGTCTAGCAGTTGGTAATCACTATTTTTTGTCCAATTACCTACCAAAAGGTGAATTCAACACTTTATTTAGTGCAGGTATAATTCCAATAATCTATATTGCTATTGGATTTAAAGTAGGTTCGGAATTAGCCAGAGTTGTTGACCAGCTAATGGAGGAAACTTAATGATTTTTTTGTATAATTATATCTATTATATTGGAGCTTTTGGGCTCATATTTATTGGCCTTTTTATTATGTTAACAAAACGAAATCTTATAAAAGTAATTTTAGGTCTGAGTATCCTTGAAACAGGTGTAAATTTGTTTATTATTTCTATTGGATACATTAGTAAAGGAACAGCTCCAATATATTCAAAAGCAGGATTAGAAGTAAAAAATATGGTAGATCCAGTTCCTCAAGCATTGGTGCTTACTGCTATTGTCATTGGATTGGCTGTTCTTGCTTTAGCTTTATCTTTAGCAATACGATTATATAATCATTATGGAACACTTAATTTACAGAAAATAAAAGAACAGAGATGGTAATTATCAAAATAAAAAAAGTGGTAAATAGGATATCAGAAAATGAATGAGATAATTAATTTTAATCCAGTACTTTTAATTGTAGTGCCCTTAGGTCTTGCCTTTTTAATACCAATATTAGGGCTTATTTCAAAAAAAATAATTAAGTGGATTCCGGTTCTTGGATTTCTTTTTAATCTTATTGTTACTTTGTCCCTCATACCACAGGTGATAAAAGAGAGTATTATAGTTAAAATTGGAGGTTTTCCACCTCCTTTCGGTATCAATCTTGTAGTCGGGGCAGTAGGTATTTTATTGGCAACTTTAATAGCCCTTGTAGGTTTTTTAGTAGCTATTTATGCACTGAAATATATTAGAGAAGGAGCAGAACAAAAATATCATATGCTTTATCTTCTTCTTCTAACTGGAGCCACAGGTGTAGTTCTTACAGGAGATATATTCAATCTTTTTGTTTTTTTTGAAATTCTCTGTATTTCTTCCTATGCTCTGGTGGCATATCTTGGAAATAAAGCAGGAATTGAATCATCAATAAAATATTTAATTCAGGGTTCAATAGGTTCTAGTCTTCTTTTAATAGGAATTGGTCTCCTTTATGGACAATTCGGCACTCTTAATATGGCAGACATTGCTAACCAAATTCAATCAGCAAGTTCGTTGTCAATATATGTACCAATGGTTTTAATGGTTACCGGACTTGGAATTGAAGCGGCAATATTTCCTTTGAATGCCTGGCTGCCTGATGCTCACTCATCTGCTCCTTCATCAATAAGTGCAATTCTTTCTGGAATTGCCATAGAAGTAGGACTTTATGCCGTGATTCGTGTACTGTTTACAATATTTGATGTATCTAACTTTTTTATGTTTTTTGTGTTTTTAGGAGTTGTGACCGTCTTAATAGGAGAGATGTGTGCTTTCAGTCAGGAGAATATCAAAAGAATGCTTGCTTATTCCAGTATTGGTCAAATTGGTCTGATTGTTTTTGCATTTTCAATATCTACACCCTATGGAGTCAGTGGGGGTCTTTTCCAGATGATAAGCCATACTCTAGGTAAAGCATTATTATTTTTAGCTGCGGGTTTTATGATCTATAAAACCGGTTCTATGGAGATTTCTTCTTTTGAAGATATTGGTAAAAAAATGCCTCTTACCTCTCTTCTTTTTACTATTGGTGCATTTTCTATTGTAGGCTTACCTCCTTTTATTGGTTTTGCAAGTAAATTTATGATCATACAAGCAGCACTTGCAAAGGGAGAGTTGCTTTTCACAATCTTAATTGGAATTATACTATTAGGTACAGTAATTGAAGGTGCATATTTTTTCAGGATAATACAGATGATGTATTTTAAGAAAAGTAATGAGGATAATAAAAAAGAAGAATCACCTGTTGCCGGATTAATTCCCATGTTTATTTTTGCAGTACTGATACTATTTATTGGTTTATATCCAGATTTGGTTACAAAAATTTTAAATCCAGCTGCTTCTGAGCTTCTTAATAAAATAGAGTATATAAGGAGTGTAATAGGATGAGTTTGGAGCTATTAATTATAATAATTGCTTTTAGCGGTGCCTTTATAACCTATTTTTTAGGTAAGATTTCATCTATACTACGAAATGGATTTGCTGTACTTATTTCATTAGCACTTATAGTGATCATTTCCTGTTTATATGGAGTAAATATTGAAAGAACTTTTTATTACGGATTTCTGGGACTGGCTTCTGTATTGAGATTAAATTCATTTTCCTGGTTTTTTGCCATAGCAATATCCAGTTTAACAGCTCTTTCAATCATATTTTCTTTAAGTTATATGAAAGACAGAGAAAGAACTGATTTTTATTATTTTATGATGCTTTTAATAAATGCTGGAATGCTGGGTATTGTTTTAGCTGGTGATTTGGTTTCTTTTTTCATATTCTGGGAGATAATGAGTTGGTCTACATTTTTATTGATCAGTTATAATCGAGGACCTAGTCTAGCCGCAGGTAAAAAATATATTATAATGTCTCTCATCGGTTCTATGTCTATGTTGGTTGGTGTGTTGTCACTCTATGCTAGATTTGAAACTTTTAATATTGCTGAAATTTCCAATCTAATAGCTTCTGCTTCTCATGGGTATTATCTTTTTCTATTAATTATTTTCAGTATTACTTTTGGAATTAAAAATGCTGTTATGCCCTTGCATACATGGCTTCCTGATGCGTATGCAGAATCTACGACTTCTTTTAACGGGATATTATCCGGTATGCTTACTCGAATGGGGATGTATGGTTTTTTACTTTTAATGTATGTGCTTGTTGGTGCTGCCAGAGTATTCAACTTAGGTGAAGGATTGCTCAAGTTTAACTATATTCTTGCTTGGATTGGTGCCATCACCATTGTAATTCCCACTTTTATTGCTCTCCTACAGAATGATGCTAAGAAGCTTTTGGCATGGTCTGCCATCGGACAAGGGGGGTATATGATTGTAGGAATTACAATTGGAACCAGCCTTGGACTGGCGGGAGGGATATTCCATACCTTAAATCATGCTATATATATCGTTCTTCTATTCATGAGCTTAGGAGCGGTTCAGTACAGAACCGGTGGGGAAAGGGATTTGAATAAATTAGGTGGTTTTATTAAAAAGATGCCTGTTGCGTTTGTGGGGGCATTAGTAGGTATTGCAGGACTTATTGGGATACCTTTGGCTAATGGATTTGTCTCCAAGTGGTTGATATATAAAACATTAATCCTTGAAGGTTACCCCTTCCTTGCTTTTGCTACTCTAATTGGAACCTGGGGATGTATTCTTTATTCTTATAAATTTATTCATCATATTTTTCTGGGTCAACTTCCCGAAAAGTATAAAAATATCAAAAAAGCACCATTCAGTATGGCTCTTCCAATGATAGTCCTTTCTCTTGCGATTTTTGTTTTTGGTATCCTTCCTGGTATTCCACTCAAAGTGGTCAACAAAATTGGCATTTCTTTCGGCTTTGAATCCTTAAATGTAAAACTTTGGGGGATTGCTTCAGAGACTGGTACATTGAATACTATAAACATTTTTGCTGTAATATTAATTGTGGGAATAATTATCTGGATTATCTATAAAGCAGCTCATAAAGCACCAAAAGTTGACCAATATGATAACTATGCTGCTGGTGCAGCTATCCCAAAAGATAAATATAACTATACAGTTGATTATTATAATCCCTTAACTAAAATGATTTCCCCTTTTCTCAAGGATATTTTTGATCTATTTTACACAAATATTGCAAACACAGTACAGAAACTTTGCAATAGCACAAGAAAAATTTACACAGGATATGTTGGTAATTATGTTATGTATATAGTTTTGTTTCTGGCTTTATTGATTTTAATACAATTAAATTGGAGTGTATTTTAATGAAATCCATTAGAAATTATTCTAAAGTATATGAAATTGACGTTTCTAATGGGATAAACTCATCAAACTTTTTATAGGTGAAATAATGGGCTTTTCTAACGGAGTGAATATTATTGAAATTATACTATCACCAATTATAGCTTTAATTATGGGAATATTTCTTCTGGGTTTAGCCAGAAAGATCATGGCAAGAATTCATTGGCGCTATGGGCCACCTATTATTCAACCAGTTATTGATATAATTAGGTTATTTAGTCAAAAGGGAATAACCCATGGATTCATATTTGAACTTGGAATAATTTTTTCATTAATCGGATCTTTTATAGTTATTTTATTTCTTCCCTTAGGAAAAATGTGTCCATTAAGTTCAGCTGGTGGACTACTTGTAATACTGTATATTATGCTTTTAGGCCCTTTAGGTATAGCATTAAGTGGTGGTGAAGCAGCGAATCCCAATACAAGCATAGGGATTTCAAGAAAATTTATTCTATCTTTATGTTACGAGGTTCCCTTATTGCTTATTCTTCTTGCAGTTATGACTCATTATAATACTATTTCCATTGTTGATATAGTGAGAATACAGTCGTATGCTGGATGGTCTTTTGGTTCTTTGCCATTATTATTATCAGGTATTGCTTATTTTTTAATACTTCCAGCTATATTAGGGATAAGACCTTTTGAAGTTGTTGGTGCAGCTCAGGAAATTTCATCAGGTCCTAAAGTGGAATATGGTGGTAAATTTTTAGCTTTTTCTACAATACAACATGGTTTAGTAGAATTTATTGGTATTGCTCTTTTTGTAAATCTTTTTTTAGGAGGAGGGGATTTTT
>CAYUAG010000017.1:0-4199 GCA_964442615.1 uncultured bacterium | reverse complement strand
TTTTTTTGGAGTTTTTAGTACTATTGAGAACACAGGATGGGGTGCTGTAGTTGGCATAATTGTTTTCTTTGTAAAAATTTTAATTATATTCATCATAGGCCTTTTTATTAATGCTGTGTTTCCTCGTTTCAGGATTGAACAAACAATTAAATATTTATGGAGGTGGCCTACTTTGTTAGCATTTATTGGTATGATTATAGTTTTATTAACAAATTAGAATTTAAATTAAGGTATAATATATGGACAGAAATCAGCTTAAAAAATGGTTTAAGTCTCCTGTAAAGATGGGGCATAAATATTCTCTTCATGCAGTATATTTTTGTACAGGGTGTGGAATTATTGAAGTGCCACCTGTTATAACAGCACGATGGGATGCAGAAAGATTTGGAGTAATTCCAGTTGCATCTCCCAGGCAAGCTAATCTGTTTTTAATAACAGGATATGTTTCCATTAAAACTTTAAAAGCAATTATTCGTACATATGAACAGATGCCTGAACCCAAATTTACGGTTGGATTTGGTTCATGCCCCATAAATGGAGGAATGTATTGGGATTCATATAATACAATTAAAAAACTTGATAAATATATTCCCATAGATGGATGGATTGCTGGCTGCATGCCCAGACCTGAAGCAATTTTTATAGCTGTTACTCATCTATGGACATTAATTGATAAAGATATGGCGGATGGCTATAAGAAATACCGTAAGAATTATAAATATTACAGGGCAAATCAGGAAAAAATATTTGGTACATTAGACTGGCCACCGCTATTTTCATAAGGAATAGGGAAATGAAATCACTTAAGAAAAAAATTGAATCATTGTTTGATAATATCAAAGTAAATATTACTGATAATAGCAGAATGGTTATAAATATTGATAAAAATGCAATTGTTTCCATATTAAGTTATCTGAAAAATTCGGGGTATGAACATTTAGCTATGGTATCATGTGTCGACTGGATGGATAAGAATGAATTTGAGCTGGTCTATATCCTTTCTGCTTATATGGAAAATGATGAAGAATATCAACAGAAAGAAAAAAGAAATATTATTGTAAAAACAAAGATTTCCAGAGAAAAGGGGGAATTTATAACAGTAATAAATATTTTTGAAAATGCTGAACCATATGAACGCGAACTACACGAACTTTTTGGTATTAATTTTGAAGGGCATCCGAGATTAATACCACTTTTTCTGGAGTTGGAGTATAAGATCCCACCTTTCAGGAAAGATTTTGATACCAGAAAATTTGTAAATAAATTTTTTGATAATATTCCTTCAGTTGAATAAAAAAAGGTAGAAAATGAGAGAACTTGAACTATATTTTGGTCCACAGCATCTTGGGATGGTGGGAAATTTTAGCATCACTTTGCGAGTAGAGGGTGATCGTATTATAAAAGCTGATGCAAATCCTGGTTATCTGCATCGTGGATTTGAAAAGCTTATGGAATACAGGACTTGGATGCAGAATTTTCCTTTAGTATGCAGGATAAATGTAGTAGAACCGGATCATATTGAATTGATATATTCCATGGGAGTGGAAAAATTAGCCGGAATTGAAGTGCCAGAAAGAGGTAAGTATATAAGAAGTATTTATCTTGAACTTGCTCGGGTTGGTTCTCATTTATTTGGATTATGGGCTTATTCAAATATGTTAGGATTTGATACTGTTGCGCAGTGGGCAATGTACCATCGTGATCTTGTATTGGATTTGTTTGAAGAACTTACTGGCGGTAGAGTTTATCATATTTATGTTCGTCCCGGGGGTGTAAGACGTGACTTTCCAGAAGGTTTTGAAGATAGAATTATTAAAACCTTACATTCTATCGGTGGCAAAGTACCTGATTATAATGCTACATTTTTTGAAAATAGACTCTTCGAAAAAAGGGCCAAGGGTGTCGGTACATTAACTCGTGAAGAAGCTATAAGAATGGGAGCAGTTGGTCACGCAATAAGAGCCACTGGTATGAAATACGATATAAGAAAAATTGAACCTTATGCAGCCTATGATCAAGTGGAATGGGAAGTACCGACCAGAGAGGATGGAGATGCCTATTCGCGACTTCTGGCTATCCGGGATGAAATGATTGAAAGTGTCCATATGATTTTTAAACTAATTGATAAAATGCCTAAAAAAGGTGATGTTTGCACTAAAACGCCAAATCCCTTCAAGTGGAATATACCAGCAGGAGATACTTATGTAAGATGTGAATCTTCTCGAGGTGAGCTGGGACTTTATTTGGTAAGTGATGGTGGAGATAAACCGTATCGTGTTCATTTCAGAACTCCTTCTTATTCTCATGGACTGACTATTTTAGAAAAAGCTTTGGAGGGTGAAAGTATTGCTGATGTAGGCAATATTATGATTAGTTTGTATGTAGTAGCTCCAGAAATTGACAGATAAAAAAGGGATAGGATAAAAAATGGCTAAGACAAGTTTTCTAAATCCATTTAAAGCGGTAAAATATTTATTTAAGAAACCTAAAACCTTATGTTATCCTTTTGAACCAAAGGAACCAGCAGCAAGGTATAGAGGATTTCATATAAATGATTGGGATAAATGTACTGGCTGTGGCAATTGTGCAGATATATGTCCGAACCAAGCAATTCAAATGGTAAAAATAGCAGAATTGAAAGCAAAACCAAAGGAAGGAATAAAAGATGAGCGTCCCCAATTGGATTATGGTAGATGCTGCTTTTGTGGTTTATGCGTTGATATTTGTCCTCCTGGTTCTCTATCACTAACAAGAGATTATTTACATATACATTTCGATACAGATACCTTTACATTTATTCCAAAAGATGAGGAATTTGATAAACAGACTTTTGTACCAGCAGAAGAATATTCAATATTAAAAGCTAGTTTGTCACATAGGAAACAAAATTATCAAGGATTTTCACCTGACCTAAGGTATGCTCTTTTTGAGCCTGATCGAGTTGAAATGCTTCAGATCTCTGCAGAAAAGAGAAAACCTTCATTCATCGAACAAGTGATTGGTTACAATAAAGATGAGGCTAAGAAAGAAGCCGGACGTTGCCTTGAATGTAAGCTTTGTGAAGTTGCATGTCCTGCAAACCTTAAAATTTCTGAATATATACATGCAATTTTTGAAGACAAACCTGAAGAATCTTTAAAGAAAATATTTGAAGATAATCCGATTCCATCTATTTGTGGAAGAATCTGTATGAAACATTGTGAGGATGCTTGTTCATTACGAATCAGGGGCGATGCACTAGCTATTCGATGGCTTAAACGCTATGTTGCAGATTCTATTAAAGACTATAAGAAAACACTTGAATTAAAACCAGGAGAATCTACAGGTAAGAAGATTGCTGTTATTGGAGCTGGACCAAGTGGATTATCATTAGCATATTTTCTTAGATTGAAAGGTCATGATGTCGTAGTATATGATGAATTATCAGGTGGTGGGGGTACACTCAGAACAGGGCCGCCTACTTATAGATTACCTTTGGAAAGTATTGATAAAGATGTGAATTATATAAAATCCCTTGGGGTTGGATTTAAATTTAATACTAAAGTAGGTAAAGATGAATTTAAGAAACTTTTAAAAGATTATGATGCTGTTTTCTTAGGTATAGGTACAACTATCAGTTTTTCTACGCGAGTAAAAAATTCAGATAAATGCCTTTTAGCACTTGATTTTTTAAAAGATAATAAAATTGGAAAACAAAGAAAAATTGGTAAAAATGTTATTGTGATTGGCGGTGGAAATGTTGCAATGGATGTGGCAAGAGAATCCATTAGGCTTCAGCATATGCAGTATCCAAATGAAAAAGTAATCACTAAAACAGTCTCATTAGAGGATTGGGATGAACTGCCTGCTTCTATAGATGAAGTAGAAGAAGCTAAAGAAGAAGATATCCAATTCAATCCAGCCTGGGGTCCAAAAGAGGTTGTACTTGATAGTAATGGAAATATTAAAGGTCTGGAATGTATGAAAGTAAAATCTGTATTTGATGAAAAAGGAAGATTTGCTCCTACTTTTTATGAAGATGAGACAAAATTTCTTGAAAGTGATATGATAATCGAAGCAATCGGACAAGGATCTGATTTTTCATTTCTAGGAAAGCTTAGTAATAAACTTACATTTACTAAAAGAAGAAAAGTCAAAGTTGATAAAAATGGTATGACTTCAATTCCAAGAGTATTTGCTGGTGGGGATATCGTTAATAT
>CAYUAG010000016.1:0-46545 GCA_964442615.1 uncultured bacterium | reverse complement strand
TATTTATCTATGTTATCATTTTTAGTAATTTTTTTCTTCTCATTTAAAATTTTTTTTACCTCCAGTGAATCAAGTTTTTTATCTTTAAAAGAAGTTTGAAAAGTAGTCATAAGGCCTTGAAGTTTCTGTTTTTCAATATCACCATTTTTTATCTTGGTAAAAGTTTCATCAAATATAATTTTTGCTTCCGCTTTAGAACTTGAATCAGGTAAACTTGCTACAACTGATTTTTCCATAGCATCAAATCCTTTTTCAATGGCAAAGTCCACCATTTTAGGGCAGTAAATTATTCCAGCTATAATAAGAACTACCAGAATAATACCGACAATAAGTAAAAATTTTTTCATAGTAAATTTCCTCCTTTTGGTATTGAATAAATTTCAAATATTGAAATTAAGTTGTTAATTTAAATAAATAATACTATTTTATCAAGTATTATTTTAAATTTTCGTGGAATGATTCCTGGATACTTTCAAATAATTTTTATTTTTCCGTAATAATCATCCATAATCTCTTCATACTCTTCACGATACAGAAGAATTGCATCTGAGAGAAATTCCATTATATCTTTAGCTGTTAAACCATCCTCACCTATCTCAACTGCAGCAAGATCACCAGAAAAGCCATGTATGAAAACACCTGCTTTTACAGCTTCATAGAAATTTAGTCCAAGACCATACATTGCAGCAATAGTACCGGTAAGTACATCACCCGAACCAGCTGAAGCCATTCCAGAGTTACCACTGAGATTTATAAAAATTCGACCGTCAGGCAGGCAAATTAGAGAATGTGCTCCTTTCAGGACAATAATTGAATTCCATTTTTTGGCTTCAATTTTCAGAATATCCACAGGGGATTCCTTGATTTCAGCAATGGATTTTTTTGTGATTTTGGTCATCTCTCCAGGATGAGGTGTCATGACTGTAGGAGCTTTTCGTTTATTGCAGATTTCAGGATCTTTGCAAATAGCTGTAATTCCGTCCCCATCAATGAGCATAGGCTTATTAATTTTTGGAATTAATTCACGTACCAATTCCTGGGTTTCTTTATCTAATGAAAGTCCAGGTCCAATCACTACAAGGTCTGTCTTTTGTGAAAGTTCAATAAGTTTCTGAGCATTATCTTTTGCTAGGCTGCCGTTTTTAGTTTCTTTTTGAGGAACAAAGACGATTTCACACCCTCCACTACCCAAGGCAGTTATTACTGAAGTAGGAGTAGCCAGACGTGAGTATCCACCTCCTGCTTTAAGAAAAGACATAGCACTTAAAAAGGGAGCTCCCAAATAACCAGCAGCACCAGCAATAAAAAGAACATCTCCAAAGCTGGTTTTATGACCATCCTCTTTTCTTAATGGTAAGGGGAGTGGATTATTTATTTCTGTTTTTATTGTGTCAGATGCAGTTAAATCCGGGGGAAAGGATATATGAGTTACAAACAGTTCACCTCCCAAAGCATAACCCGGATATAACATATTCCCCAGCTTAGGAAGACCAAAAGTAGCTGTAAAATCAGCCTTCACTGCCACACCCATTTCTTGACCATTATTTCCATTTACTCCTGATGGTATATCAATAGCCATCACTGGTAAACCGCTATTATTGATTGATTCTATTGCTTTTTTATAAAAGCCTTTTACTTCTCTTATCAGACCTGTACCAAAGATGGCATCAATTACCACATCAGACGCATAGAGTATATCATTCAATACTTTAGTATTACTTACTCTTTCCACAGGAAAGCCAATTTTTAAGGCAATCTCATAATTTATTTTAGCAGCTCCTTTATATTTTATGGGATCACTCAGTAGAATAACATGAGGTAATCCACCTATGGAATAGATTTTACGGGCAGTTACTAATCCATCTCCACCATTATTTCCACCTCCGCAAATAACTGCAAAATTGGTTCCTTTAATTTCAAAATTATCAGCTAAAACTCGAAAAGCAGCTAATCCTGCGTTTTCCATTAACAGTTCATCTTTAATCCCAAATTTTTCTATTGCTGTTTTATCCAACAATCTCATTTTTTCTACAGTACTTACTTTCATTGTTATACTCCAGCATATAAAATAATTATTATAAATAACTAAAAAATCCTGATAATTGTTAGGACAATTAATTAAAGTTTAGATTATTTTTATTTATAGTAAGAAAACCATACCTTTGGAAAATTTAATCTTTAAAAATTATAATACCATTAAAATATATTTATATATATTTTGTATTATCTATGGTGTTTTAAAACACTGTAAAAAATATTAGTATAATTTAAAAAAATCAATAGTTGAATGCAATAGCTTTCTTAAACTTTTAAAGAAAAAAATAAACAAGTAGTTTTTGTTAATTTGAAAATATAAAAATAAGGAAATTAGGGGAATTATAGTCGATGGAGTGAGAAAAAATGTTAAAATTGGTAAAGAATATTTGGAAATTATTTTCTAGTTTTAAACCAAAATTGATTTTGCTTAGCTAAATAAGTAATATTTAATTAAATTTATACTAAGCATTTAATTTTCATTTTTTTAAAGTTACTTTATTTATGAGTCAATGCGGTCAATGCGGTGTTTAATAATAATTTATTTTTTAGTTGACATATACATTTTTTTTTATTATAATTGTTGGCTAATCATATAAATGCTGGCGTAGCTCAATGGTAGAGCAGCTGATTTGTAATCAGCAGGTTGTAGGTTCAAGTCCTATCGCCAGCTCGACATTTAAATTGGGGTTAAAGCGGTCATTTGCATAATGCAGCGATGTTTGGAGGGGTTCCCGAGTGGCCAAAGGGAACAGACTGTAAATCTGTCGGCGAAGCCTTCGGAGGTTCGAATCCTCCCCCCTCCACCATAGCATAATCTGCGGGAATAGCTCAGTTGGCTAGAGCGTCAGCCTTCCAAGCTGAATGTCGCGGGTTCGAATCCCGTTTCCCGCTCTAAAAATAAAATAAAAAAAAGGCGAAAATATTCTTGCATATTGCCTTTTTTTTTATTACATTAATAGGCTTTTTGTCAAAAATGATAAGAAGAAAAAAATTATATATTGGGCGTTGCCCACGTAGCTCAGTGGTAGAGCACATCCTTGGTAAGGATGGGGTCACCAGTTCAAGTCTGGTCGTGGGCTCGTTTTTGTTTATAATATAGAATATAATATTTTTTATTGGAGGATTATAAATATGGCAAAGGAGAAATTTCAGCGGACCAAACCGCATGTTAACATAGGAACCATAGGCCATGTTGATCATGGTAAGACGACTTTAACAGCAGCGATAACCATGTATTTATCAAGTAAGGGTCAGGCGGATGTAAAGAAGTTTGATGAGATAGATAATGCACCGGAGGAGAAGGAGCGAGGGATAACCATCAATACGGCTCATGTTGAGTATGAGACTGATAATCGACATTATGCCCATGTTGATTGTCCAGGGCATGCTGATTATATCAAGAACATGATCACAGGAGCAGCACAGATGGATGGGGCGGTATTGGTAGTTAGTGCGGCGGATGGTCCCATGCCTCAGACCAGGGAGCATATATTGTTAGCCCGGCAGGTGAATGTTCCTTCCATAGTAGTATATTTAAACAAGACTGATCAGGTAGATGATCCAGAGTTGTTAGAGTTGGTGGAGTTAGAGTTGCGGGAGCTTTTATCGTCTTACGAGTTTCCCGGGGATGATCTTCCCATAGTGAAAGGGAGTGCGTTGAAGGCTATGGAGAAGGGATTGGATGGGGATTTTGAGGGTGATGAGTGGAAGTCAATAATAGAGTTACTTGAGGCGATGGACAATTATATTCCCACTCCGGAGCGAGCCACAGACAAGCCGTTTTTGATGCCTGTAGAGGATGTATTTAGTATAACTGGACGAGGGACAGTAGGGACAGGACGAATAGAGCGGGGGAAGGTGAAGGTAGGAGAGGAGATGGAGTTAGTAGGGTTGGGAGCACATCGTAAGACAGTGGTGACAGGGGTAGAGATGTTTCGGAAGTTATTGGATGAGGGTCAGGCAGGAGACAATGTTGGATTGTTGTTACGAGGGGTAGACAAGGAAGAGCTACAGCGTGGGATGGTAATCTCAGCGCCGGGGAGTGTTACTCCCCATACGAAGTTTGAGGGACAGGTATATGTATTGAAGAAGGAGGAGGGAGGACGACACACGCCCTTTTTTGATGGGTATAGGCCACAGTTTTATTTTCGTACTACCGATGTTACTGGATCGATATCCCTGCCCAAGGGAGTAGAGATGGTGATGCCAGGTGATAATATAGATATGACCGTAGCGTTAATAGAGCCGATAGCAATGGAGCAGGGGCTTCGTTTTGCTATTCGAGAAGGAGGCAGAACCGTTGGTGCTGGTGTGGTTGGTAAAATTATCGAATAGAGAGTAAGATTGAGCTGATTATGAGAAATATAATAACACTTGAATGTATAAATTGTAAACAGCGTAATTATACTACTACAAAAAATAAGAAAAAACATACAAAAAGAGTGGAGTTTACAAAATACTGTCCATTTTGTAATAAACGGACAATTCATAAAGAGACAAGATAATAATTATTATATCGTTAAAGGCCTGTAGCACAATTGGCTAGTGCATCGGACTCCAAATCCGGGGGTTGGGGGTTCAAGTCCTCCCAGGCCTGCTAAAGGTTAAAACAGAGGATTACTGCTATGCAGAAGATAATAAAATTTATTAATGAAGTTCAACAAGAGATTTCAAAGGTTATTTGGCCTTCGCGGGAAGAGCTTTATGGATCTGTTGTAGTAGTTATTGTTTTATGTGTATTACTTTCTCTTTTTTTGTTTTTATCAGATTATATGTTAAATCGTCTATTTGAAATTGTTTTTTAAAAGGGGAATTTTTTGTTTAAATGGTATGCAATACATGTGTATTCTAGTCATGAGAAAAAGATAAAAAATTATTTAGAAAGTGAAATAAAAAGAACTGGAGTTGGAGATAAGATAAAGAAGGTTTTAATTCCCTCAGAAGATGTGGTTGAAATGCGGGGAGGTAAGAAAAGGATTAGAAATCGTGTATTTTTTCCAGGTTATATGCTCATTAATATGGAATTAGATGGAGATTCGCAAAATTTAGTACTTAATGCTCCGGGAGTAACAAATTTTGTTGGACCTAGAAATAAACCCAGCCCCTTATCAGAAAAGGAGATACACCGAATACTTGGAAGAGTTGAGGATCGTAGTGATGAAAAAGTTATTGAAGTTCCTTATAGAGAAGGTGATGTGGTAAAAGTAATTGATGGTCCTTTTTCAGATTTTTCCGGAGTTGTAGAAGAAGTAAATAAGGAAAAAAAGAAGTTAAAGGTTATGGTTAGTATATTTGGTCGTTCTACTCCTGTGGAACTTAATTTTTTACAGGTTGATTTAGAAAAGTAAAGAGTTATAAAGCGTAGGTTGAGTAATGGCAAAAAAGATCATTGGTGAAATAAAATTGCAAATTCCTGGAGGACAAGCAAATCCCTCTCCTCCAGTAGGCCCTGCATTAGGGCAGCATGGTGTTAATATTATGGAGTTTTGTAAAGCCTTTAATGCAAAAACTCAAGATAAACAAGGATTGATTATTCCTGTATTAATTACTATTTATGCAGACAGATCATTTGCATTTATTACAAAGACTCCTCCTGCAGCAGTATTGTTAAAAAAAGCTGCAAATATTGAAAAAGGTTCTGGAATGCCGAATAAAGAAAAGGTTGGAAAAGTGAATCGGGATCAAATCAGAGAGATTGCTCAAATGAAGATGGTTGATTTAAATGCAAATGATGAAGAAATGGCTATGCGTATTATTGAAGGTACTGCGAGGAGTATGGGAATTATTGTTGAAGCATGAGGTAGTTTTATATGAAGAGAAGTAAAAGGTATAAAGCGAATACTGAGAAAATCGATGGTTATAAACTATATGGATTAGGTGAGGGAGTAGATATTTTAAAAAAACAGAAATTAGTAAAATTTGATGAGACTGTTGAGGTTTCTATCAATTTGGGAGTGGAACCAAAGAGGGCAGATCAAATGGTAAGAGGGACTGTTGCCTTACCCCATGGAACTGGTAAAGAGGTCAAAGTTCTTGTTTTTTGTGAACCTCCTAAAGATAAGGAGGCAAAGGAAGCAGGTGCTGATATGGTAGGATTGGAAGAATATGTTGAAAAAATAAAAAAAGGGTGGTGTGATGCTGATGTAGTTGTAGCTACACCTGATGTGATGAAAGAAGTTGGAAAGTTAGGGCGTTTTTTAGGACCAAAGGGGTTGATGCCAAATCCTAAGGCTGGAACTGTAACCAATGATATTTCTCAGACAGTTAAGCAATTGAAAGCAGGGAGAATTGAGTTTCGAGTTGATAAATATGGTATAATTCATACAGTAGTAGGAAAATGTTCTTTTACTGCAGAACAGATAATTGATAATATTAAAGCTTTAATGCAAGAGATTATACGACTCAAACCAGCGTCTACAAAGGGGCAATATTTAAAAGGTGTTACTTTATCATCGAGTATGGGACCAGGGATAAGGTTGGAAAATTCATCACTTTTGAGAAAAGAATAGAGATATTGAATTATTTATTTAAGGAATTGTTATGGCAACTCCAGAAAAAGAAGCTATAGTTAAAGAAGTTAGTGAGATTTTTAAAAAAGCAGAAGGTATATTTATAACTGACTATAAAGGGTTGAATGTTATTCAGATGACAGAGTTACGGAATAAATGTAGAGAGTTTTCAGTAAGTTATCGTGTCATTAAGAATACATTAGCGAAGATAGCTGCAAGAGAGGTTGGATATAATGAGATGGTTGATTATTTGCAAGGTCCTTCCGCAATAGCATTTAGTTATAAAGATTCTTTAGCACCAGCTCGTATAATAAGTGAGTTTGCCAAAAAAGCAGAGAAGCCAACTATAAAAATGTCAATTTTTGAGGGACAGTTTTACGGCCCTGAGGAAGTTAAAAAAATAGCGACATTACCTTCAAAGGATGAAATGTATGCAAAGTTAGTAAATAATGTAAATTCCCCTTTACAGGGATTAGTTTGTAACTTGAATAGTATACTATTCAAGTTAGTGAGAACATTAGTTTCAGTAAAAGAAAAAAAAGAAAAAGAATAAAGTAAACAAAAATAAGATATAATTTCGGAGGAGATATAATGGCCGAAGAAAAAAAAGCCGAAAAGCCAAAGCAAAGCACTGAAGAAGAACAGGTTTCAAAAAATGTTGAAAAAATTCTTGATTCAATTAAGAAATTAAAGGTTCTTGAATTAGCAGAGTTAGTTAAAGCACTTGAGGATGAATTTGGTGTTACAGCTGCTGCTCCTGTAGCTGCTGCTCCAGTTGCAGGAGGAGGAATTGGAGAGAGTGGTGGTGGAGAAGAAAAGAATGAATTTAATGTAGTATTAAAGTCTTTCGGTTCAAGCAAGATTCAGGTTATTAAGGTGGTCCGTTCAATTACAGGGCTTGGATTAAAAGAAGCGAAAGAATTGGTTGAATCAGCACCCAAGGGAGTAGTTAAGGAAGGTGTAGATAAAGATGAAGCTGAAGATGTTAAAAAACAATTAGAAGAGGTTGGAGCCCAGGTTGAATTAAATTAGTTTTCTCTTGTTTGAGGAGGGCAATTTTTTGAGAAAAAAGTTAATTGAAAGAAAAACTTTTTCAAAAATATCTTCAGCTGTTAAGATACCAGATTTATTAGATATACAGTTGAAATCCTTTAAAGATTTTTTACAGGATGATGTAAAACCTGAAAAGCGAAAATTTCAAGGATTACAAGAAGTATTTGAAAAAGTGTTTCCTATTACAGATTCAAGAGAGAATTATATACTTGAATTTATTAAGTATTATGTTGATACTCCCAAATACAGTGTTGAGGAATGTCGTAATCGAGGTGTTACATTTTCCGTACCACTAAAAGTGAGAATGAGATTATCTGTAAAAGATAAATATAGTAAAAAATCCGATTATATTGATACTTTAGAACAAGTAGTTTACCTGGGCCATTTCCCCTATATGACAGATAAGGGTACTTTTATTATAAATGGTGCTGAAAGAATTATTGTGAATCAACTGCATCGTTCACCAGGTGTTTTTTTTGATGAAAAACTACATCCTAATGGGAGTAGAAGTTTTTCTGCGAGAGTTATACCATTCCGAGGTTCATGGTTAGAATTTAGTATTGATATTAATGATGTATTGTATGTCTATATTGATCAGGGAAGAAAATTTCCTGCAACCGTACTTTTACGAGCTTTGGGATGTGCTACTGATGAACAGATTTTAAGATTATTTAATATGGTTGATGAAGTCTCTTTGGATGATAAAGCAATTAAGAACCACGTTGGTAGACATTTATTTTTTGACAATGAAGAGGTGGGTATTGTTGATAAGAACACGGGAGAGCTGTTATTTGAAACAGGTGATACATTTGAGGAGGAATCAATTGATAAATTAAGAGAAATGGGTGTTTCTAAAGTAAAATTTTACAGAGGAGAGGAAGAGTTAAGTGGTGTAGAAGTTCTTAAAAATACCTTTAATAAGGATAATATTAATACTGAAAAAGAGGCCATTGAGTATGTTTATCATCAACTTAGATCTGGGGAGCCACCTGATATTGATACTGCCAGAACAATGATTGAGCGTTTATTTTTTAGTCCTAATAGGTATGATATCGGAATAGTAGGTAGACATAGAATCAATAAAAAGTTAGGGATAGATGTTGATGAAAATAAACGGGTATTGACCAGAGAAGATATAACATGTATTATGCAATATTTGTTAGATTTACGTGGTGGAAAAAGAAGTGCTGATGATATTGATCATCTTGGAAATAGAAGGGTAAAAACTATTGGGGAACAGTTTTCTGAGCAAGTTGCTATTGGTGTTTCACGAATGGCGAGGACAATAAAGGAAAGATTGAATATTGGTGATAGTGAACGTATGACTCCTCAAGATTTGGTGAATGCTCGTGCAGTAATGGCAATAATTAATTCTTTTTTTGGAACTAGTCAGTTGTCTCAATTTATGGATCAGACTAATCCATTAGCTGAAATGACCCATAAAAGGCGTTTATCTGCTTTAGGACCGGGTGGTTTAACCAGAGAGAGAGCAGGATTTGAAGTAAGAGATGTTCATTATTCACATTATGGACGTCTTTGTCCAATTGAAACGCCAGAAGGTCCAAACATAGGATTAATATCATCTATAGCAACATATGCTCGGGTGAATAAATTTGGATTTTTAGAAACTCCCTATCAAAGAGTGGAAAATGGAAAAGTAACTAAGAAGATTGAATTTTTGAATGCTGAAGATGAGGAGAACTATATAATTGCTCAGGCAAACACACCTACAGATAAGAAAGGTTATTTTTTAAGTGAAAGAGTTAAAGCTAGATATAGAGGTGAATTTCCTATAGTAAAACAGGATCAGGTCAATTATATGGATGTTTCCCCTAATCAAATTGTTAGTGCAGCAGCTGCTCTTATACCTTTCTTAGAACATGATGATGCAAATCGGGCTTTAATGGGTTCTAATATGCAAAGACAGGCAGTACCTCTTTTACAACCTAAGGCGCCTTTAGTAGGAACAGGAATGGAGAGGAAAATTGCTATAGATTCAAAGTCATTGTTAATTTCTGATATTGATGGTGTAGTAAAAAAAGTTAGTGGAGATGAAATTGTAATAAAAAGAGATCAAGAAACTGAAGAAGATTTTTTTGATTTTGATTTTATACATGAAAGAATTTATAAATTAACAAAATTTCTCAGGACAAATCAGGATACAATGATAAATCAAATTCCTTTGGTCGAAGAGGGAGATAAGATTAAAAAAGGAGATATTATTGCAGATGGATGTGCTACTGAAAAGGGAGAATTGGCACTAGGAAGAAATGTTTTAGTGGCATTCCTGTCCTGGAGAGGGTATAATTTTGAAGATGCTATGGTGATTAGTGAAAGAGTCGTTCAAGAAGATATTTATACATCAATTCATATAGAAGAGTTTGATCTTCAGGTTAGAGATACGAAACGAGGAGAAGAGGAATTAACAAGAGAGATTCCTAATGTTTCAGAAGAAGCTACGAAAGATTTAAATGAAAATGGAGTAATACGGGTAGGAGCAAGAGTAAAGGCTGGTGATATCTTAGTTGGTAAAGTAACACCAAAGGGTGAAACAGAACCAACTCCGGAAGAAAAGTTATTGAAAGCAATTTTTGGAGAAAAGGCAGGTGATGTTAAAGATGCCTCATTAAGGGCATCTTCTGGAATGGATGGGATTGTTATAGATACTAAAATATTTTCTTTGAAGAAAAGAGATGCTGAGACTAAGAAAGAAGATACCCAGACTATTAAAGAATATGAAAAGTCAGCTGAGAGAGAAAAAGTAAAAATAAAATTATTTAGAGATGAAAAACTCAAGTCTTTATTGAAAGGTAAGATTTCTGCTGGTATCCGAGAGTCTGAATATCAAAAAATTATTTTACGTAAAAATGCAAAAATTACTGAAAAGGCATTAGATAAAATTGATTTTGACAAGCTGGACAGGTCTTCTCCTTTTGTATTTAATGATAAAAAAGCGGATAAAGCAGTACGACTTATTTTTGATCGATGTAATAAAGTGATAAATGACATAAATAATAGATTTGAGAGAAAAAAAGAAAAGATAATAGTTGGTGATGAATTACCTCCAGGAATTATTAAATTAGTCAAGGTATATATTGCCAGAAAAAGAAAGTTACAAGTTGGTGATAAAATGGCTGGTCGTCATGGTAATAAAGGTGTAATTGCTAAAGTAGTTCCAGCAGAAGATATGCCCTATCTTCCTGATGGAACTCCTATAGATATCATATTAAATCCTCTGGGAGTGCCTTCCAGGATGAATTTGGGACAAATAATGGAGACAATGTTAGGCTGGGCTGCACATAAACTTGGCTGTAATTATGCTACCCCTGTTTTTAATGGGGCTAGCGAAATGGAGGTTATTGAAGAGCTTAGAAAAGCTGATTTACCAGTTAATGGTAAATCATTTCTCTATGATGGAAGAACAGGAATACAGTTTGATCACCGAGTAACAGTTGGTTATATTTATATGAATAAATTATCTCATTTAGCTGAGGATAAGATTCATGCAAGATCTATTGGTCCATATTCATTAGTTACTCAGCAACCATTAGGTGGTAAAGCACAGTTTGGTGGTCAAAGGTTTGGTGAGATGGAGGTTTGGGCTTTAGAAGCATATGGAGCAGCTCATACATTACGAGAAATATTAACAGTAAAGTCAGATGACGTAAAAGGAAGAGCAAAAACATATGAGGCTATTGTTAAGGGGGAAAATCTACCTGAACCAGGTATTCCTGAATCCTTTAATGTTTTATTAAAAGAATTAATGGGACTTGGATTAGATGTTGAGTTACGATAAAATAATTATTAATTTTGTGAATTAATAATATTCATAAAGGAGTATTAATACGTGGTTAAAGGCAAAAAGGGAAAATATTTTTCGGAAATGTTAATTAATCTTGCTTCTCCAGATACAATTTTAAGCTGGAGTAATGGTGAGGTTTTAAAGCCTGAAACCGTAAATTATCGTTCTTATAAGCCTGAAAAAGATGGTCTATTTTGCGAAAAGATATTTGGACCAGTTAAGGATTATGAGTGTCATTGTGGTAAATACAAAAGAATTAGATATAAGGGAATAATTTGTGATAGATGTGGTGTAGAAGTGACTACTAAGTCGGTTCGAAGGGAGAGAATGGGACATATAACTCTTGCTGTACCTGTAGTGCATATATGGTATTTTAGATCAGTTCCTTCTAAAATTGGATACATATTAGATATTACTACTAAAGGTCTTGAAAAAATTATTTATTATGAAAACTATGTTGTTATTGAACCAGGTAATAGTGGTTTAGAAAAAGGTGATCTTTTAAATGAGGAAGAATATTTTGAGGTATTAGAAAATCTCGGTGAGTTGGATAATGTGCAAGAAGGAAGCGATGAAGAGGCGGATTTAGATGAGGAAGGTACTAAGGGCAGGTTTAACGCCAAAATGGGTGGTGAAGCTATACGAGATTTATTGTCAATAGTTGATATTGAGGAATTATCAGAAAATTTACGGCAAGTAGTAAAAGAGGGGAAATCTAAGCAGAAGAAGAAAAATGCCTTGAAACGGTTAAGAGTTATTGAAGCATTCAGGCATACTGAAAATGAAAAACCTAATAAACCTGAATGGATGGTAATGTCGATCATTCCTGTAATTCCACCTGAATTAAGGCCATTAGTACCTTTGGAAGGGGGTAGATTTGCTGCTTCTGATTTAAATGATTTATATAGACGAGTAATTATTAGAAATAATCGACTTAAGAAGTTAATGGAAATAAAAGCTCCTGAGGTAATATTAAGAAATGAAAAACGTATGCTCCAGGAAGCTGTGGATTCATTGTTTAACAATGGGAAAAGGCGTGCTGCTGTTAGAGGTGATAGTCATAGGCCATTAAAGTCTCTTTCAGATATGTTAAAAGGTAAACAGGGGAGATTTCGCCAAAATCTTCTTGGAAAACGTATTGATTATTCAGGAAGATCAGTAATTGTTGTAGGCCCTGAGTTAAAGATGGATCAATGTGGATTACCAAAGGAGATGGCTTTAGAACTATTTAAACCTTTTGTTATTCGTCAATTGGTAATTAGAGGATTTGTAAAGACTGTAAAATCTGCCAAGAAGGTAGTTGAGAAGAAAGCTGATGAAGTATGGGGAATTCTTGAAGATTTAATTAAAGGTCATCCCATATTATTAAATCGTGCTCCTACTCTTCATCGGTTAGGGATTCAAGCATTTAAACCAATCCTTGTAGAGGGCAAAGCTATATCTATACATCCCTTGGTTTGTGCCGCATTTAATGCGGATTTTGATGGTGACCAGATGGCTGTCCATTTGCCATTATCAGTTAACGCTCAAGTGGAAGCATCTGTTTTACTGCTTTCTACACATAATATATTATCACCTGCAAATGGTAAGCCTCTGGCTATTCCAAGCCAGGATATTGTATTGGGTTGTTATTATCTGTCAAAAGCATTAAAAGGATGTCGAGGTGAAGGCAAGACTTTTTTCAGTCCAGAAGAAGTAATTATTGCATTTAATGATAATAAATTGGATCTTCATTCAAAAATTAAGGTTAGAATTAACCAGAAACTTGTAGATACAACTACTGGTAGAGTATTATTCAATGAAATTGTTCCTGATGAATTAGGATTTATCAATGAATTGCTTACAAAAAAACGCATGGAGGATATTGTTTATGATTGTTATAGAAGGTGCGGAAATAGTCGAACAGTAAAATTTTTAGATGATTTAAAAGAGTTGGGTTTCCAATATGCCATGAATGGTGGTATAACTATCGGATTGAATGATATAATTATTCCTGATAAAAAACAGAGCCTTGTTAAAAAATCATATGAGGAAGTAGATAAAATTAGAGAGTGGTATGAGAAAGGGGTAATTACAGATGGAGAACGTTATAATAAAGTTATTGATGTATGGACTCGGACTACAAATCAGTTAACAGAGTATTTATTTAATGAGTTACGTGAATCAATGGAAGGATTAAATCCGATATTTGTCATGGCTGATTCAGGTGCTCGGGGGAGTAAAGAACAAATACGCCAGTTAGCAGGAATGCGGGGATTAATGGCAAAACCACAAAAGAAACTTACCGGTGGAACTGGAGAAATAATTGAGTCACCCATAACAGCAAATTTCAGGGAAGGATTATCAGTATTAGAATATTTTATATCAACCCATGGAGCTAGAAAAGGATTGGCGGATACGGCATTAAAAACAGCAGATGCAGGATATTTAACCAGACGATTGGTTGATGTTGCCCATGATGTGATAATTTCAATGGAAGATTGTGGAACTATTATGGGACAATACATTGGTGATTTAAAGGAGGGGGAGGAAATAATTGAACCATTACATGATAGAATATTGGGTAGAGTAACATCAGAGGATATATACGATCCCCAGACTGGTGAAGTTATTGTTAAGGCTGGTACACTTATTAATGAAGAAGAAGCAGATCTGGTTGCTTCAAAAGATGTAAGTGAAGTTGGGATACGTTCAGTATTAACCTGTGAAGCGCCCAGAGGTGTATGTGCAAATTGTTATGGAAGAAATTTGGCTAATGGGAAAAAAGTTGTTATTGGAGAAGCGGTTGGGGTTATGGCTGCTCAATCCATAGGTGAACCAGGTACACAGCTTACCCTCAGAACCTTTCATATAGGTGGAACTGCAAGCAGAATTGCTATTGAGTCAGAAGTTGTTTCCAAGGGTGACGGTAAAGTTAAATTTGAGAATTTAGATATAGTTACCAGGGAAGATGGGAACAAAGTTTCTTTAAGACGTAATGGACAACTTAAAATTATTGATGAAGACAATAGAGAAGTTTGTAGTTTTACTATCCCTTATGCTGCAGAGATTCTTGTTTCAGAAAATGATAAGGTAAAGAAAGATCAACAGTTGTTTAGATGGGATTCATATTCTGATACAATTCTTTCCAATAATGATGGTACGGTTCAGTTTGCAGATATCATTGAAAATGTAACTTTCAGAGAAGAAGTGGATGAAACCACAGGACGGAAAAGAAAAGTGATAATTGAATCTAAGGATAAAAAAATTAGTCCGCATATCATAATTAAAGATAAAAAAGGTAAGAAATTATCTTCTTATGTAATTCCTATACAAGCTAATATAATGGTAAAAGATGGACAAAAGTTAAAAGCTGGTACTGTTTTAGTGAAAATTCCTAGGGAAATAAGTAAAACAAGGGATATAACAGGTGGATTACCTAGAGTTGCTGAGTTATTTGAAGCTAGAAAACCTAAGAATAGAGCTGTAGTCAGTGAAATTGATGGTACTGTAAGTATAGGAATAGTTAAAAAGGGTGTACGCAAGATTATGGTTTTGTCACCAGATGGAGAAGAGAAGACATCTTATATTATTCCTTATGGAAAGCATCTTCTAATTCATGAAGGTGATTATGTCAGAGCAGGAGAAAAACTGACTGAAGGCTCTGTCGCACCTCATGATATATTGGCAATTTTAGGAGCAAATAGAGTACAAGGGTATTTGGTAAATGAAATACAAGAAGTATACCGACTTCAAGGTGTTAGAGTTAATGACAAACATATTGAGGTTATTGTTAGACAGATGTTAAGAAAAGTAAGGATTGAGGATCCTGGTGATACTGGATTTTTAGAGAAAGAGGTGATTGATAAATATCAATTCCTGGAAGAAAATGAAAGAATACTCAATAAGGTTGTGATAGAAGATTCAGGAGACTCAGAATTCAAAGAGAATGTAGTGGTTGACAAACATGAAGTAGTAGATGTCAATAACAAGTTAGAAGAAAATGGTGATCAACCAGCTGTATTTAGAGCTGCTAAACCTGCAACTTTTGAACCTATCCTTTTGGGAATTACCAAAGCTTCTCTAGGGACAGAATCATTTGTTTCTGCTGCTTCTTTTCAGGAGACAACTAAAGTTTTAACTAATGCAGCTATTAGAGGAAGTATAGATAGATTAAAAGGACCCAAAGAGAATATTATTATGGGAAATATCATTCCTGCAGGCACAGGAAATAGACAATTTCGTGATTTAAAGGTCTGGCCTAAAGAAGATAGTGAAATTGTTGAAGATACTAAAATTGTTAAATAGATTTAATATAATGAGGAGGAGCTGTTGCCAACATTAAATCAGTTAGTAAGAAAAGGTAGAAAAAAAGTTAAAAAGAAAACAAAATCACGTGCGTTGAAAAATTGCCCCCAAAAAAGAGGAGTGTGTACGCGTGTTTATACCACGACTCCCAAAAAACCAAATTCTGCATTACGTAAAGTTGCTCGTGTAAGATTGACAAATGGTTTTGAGGTTACAGCATATATCCCGGGCGAAGGGCATAATCTTCAAGAACATTCGATAGTTTTAATTAGAGGTGGGAGGGTAAAAGATCTTCCAGGAGTAAGATATCATATTATACGGGGAACCTATGATACAAGTGGTGTAGATGATAGAAAACAGGGAAGATCCAAGTATGGAAAGAAGCGAAAGTAGTTAATGGAGATATTACATGTCAAGAAGAAGAAAAGCTCAAAAAAGAAAAGTTTTTCCAGATCCTGTATATAATAATGAAGTTGTCACCAAATTTATAAATGGTTTAATGCGGAAAGGAAAGAGAAGTTTAGCTGAGAAAATATTCTATTCTGCCATGGATTTGATTGAAAAGCAAACAAAAAATAAAGGTATTGAGGTTTTTTTAAAAGCACTTGAGAATGTTAAACCTATCCTGGAGGTAAAATCCAGACGAGTGGGAGGAGCAACCTATCAAGTGCCTATAGAAATCAATCCTTCCAGAAAGCAGACTCTTGCTTTTAGGTGGATGATAAATTATGCTAAATCCAGATCTGAAAAGACTATGGCTGAGAGACTTGCTGGCGAACTCATAGATGCTTCCAAGAAAGAAGGAACTTCTATAAAAAAGAGAGAAGACGTTCATAGAATGGCTGAGGCAAATAAGGCATTTGCGCATTTCAGGTGGTAAATTACCCGAATAGAGTAAAATATATGACCAGAAAGTATAGTTTACATACAACAAGAAATATTGGAATTATGGCTCATATTGACGCTGGTAAAACAACTACTACAGAAAGAATACTGTATTATACCGGTAAACTGCATAGAATGGGTGAAGTTCATGAAGGTTCTGCAGCAATGGATTGGATGGATCAGGAGAAAAAAAGAGGTATTACAATTACTTCTGCAGTTACAACCTGTTTCTGGAAAGATCACAGGATAAATATTATTGATACACCTGGGCATGTTGATTTTACAGTAGAGGTTGAACGTTCTTTAAGAATCTTAGATGGTGCAGTTGCGGTGTTTTGTGGTGTCGGTGGAGTTGAACCCCAATCTGAGACTGTTTGGAGACAGGCAGATAAATATCATGTTCCAAGAATTGCATTTGTGAATAAAATGGATCGAGTAGGAGCAGATTTTGATAGAACACTTAAAATGATGAGGGAACGTCTTGGTACTAATCCTGTGGTTATTACTTTACCTATGGATTTGGGAGATAATTTTTCAGGTATTATAGATGTAATCAGAAAAAAAATTTTAATATTTGACGAGTCAAAATTGGGAAAAGTATGGGAGGAAAAAGATATTCCGAAAAATTACCAGGAAATTGTAGAATTTTATCATCACGATCTATTAGAAAAAGCATCTGAATTTGATGATGGAGTCATGGAAAAATACATTGAAGGTAAAACTCCTTCTATTCCCGAACTTAAGAAAGCCTTACGAAATGGCACTTTAAAAACACAGATTATCCCGGTATTGTGCGGGGCTGCATTAAAGAATATTGGAGTTCAGCAGTTATTAGATAATATTATTGATTATTTGCCTTCACCAGAAGAGGTGAAAGATATTGAAGGGATAGAACCTAAAAAGGGTAAACCAGACAAGAGAAAAGCAAGTGATGATGAACCGTTTTCTGCACTTGCCTTTAAAATAAATAGTGATGCCCATACTGGAACATTGACCTATTTTAGAGTTTATTCTGGTGTTGCCAAGAAAGGTACCTATGTACTAAATACAAGAGAAGGTAGAAAGGAGCGGTTGGGTCGTATATTGCAGATGCATGCCAACAAACGAGAGGACCTAGAAGCTGCACATACAGGAGATATTGTGGCTGCCATAGGATTTCGATATACAAAAACAGGTGATACACTAACTGATACTAAACATCCAATTATTTTTGAATCCATGGAGTTTCCTGAACCGGTTATTTCTGTAGCAATAGAACCCAAGACTCAAGCAGACCAAGGAGATTTATCTGAAGCTCTAAGAAAAATAATGATTGAAGATCCTACCTTTTTAGTAAAGGAAGATGAGGAGACTGGTCAGACTATTATATCAGGTATGGGTGAGTTGCATTTAGATATAATTACAGAAAAATTACTTAAAGATTTTAAGGTACGGGCAAATGTAGGCAAACCACAGGTTGCTTATAAAGAGACAATTACCAAATCTGTTACAGCTGAAGGTAGATTTATCAAGCAGACCGGTGGTAGAGGACAATATGGACATGTTGTGATTCAACTTGAACCGACACCCCGGGGGACAGGTTTTATTTTTGAAAATAGGATTGTTGGAGGTGTGATTCCAAAAGAATATATCAAACCTGTAGAAAAGGGTATTAAGCATGCTCTGAACAGTGGTGTTTTAGCAGGTTATCCGGTTATAGATGTCAAGGTGTCCTTAATTGATGGTTCTTTTCATGCTGAAGATTCAAATGAGATGTCATTTAATATCGCTGGTTCAATTGCTCTTCAAAAAGGTTTACAAAAGAGTGAACCTGTACTCCTTGAACCAATGATGGATTTAGAAGTGGTTTTACCTGAAGAATATTTAGGTGATGTTTTAGGGGATTTAAATTCAAGAAGAGCTAAAATTAAAAGCATGAATCAACGTAAGGATGCTCAAGTAATTAGTGGAGAGATACCTTTAAATGAGATGTTTGGATATGCAACTGATTTACGTTCATTAACCCAGGGAAGAGCTGTTTATTCAATGCAGTTTTCTCATTATCAGGAATTATCAGAACAAGAATCTAAAAAGATATTAGAAAAAATTAAGGGATTTGTTTAAAATAAAAGATGGAGGTAAGGAGTAATGGCAAAGGAGAAATTTCAGCGGACCAAACCGCATGTTAACATAGGAACCATAGGCCATGTTGATCATGGTAAGACGACTTTAACAGCAGCGATAACCATGTATTTATCAAGTAAGGGTCAGGCGGATGTAAAGAAGTTTGATGAGATAGATAATGCACCGGAGGAGAAGGAGCGAGGGATAACCATCAATACGGCTCATGTTGAGTATGAGACTGATAATCGACATTATGCCCATGTTGATTGTCCAGGGCATGCTGATTATATCAAGAACATGATCACAGGAGCAGCACAGATGGATGGGGCGGTATTGGTAGTTAGTGCGGCGGATGGTCCCATGCCTCAGACCAGGGAGCATATATTGTTAGCCCGGCAGGTGAATGTTCCTTCCATAGTAGTATATTTAAACAAGACTGATCAGGTAGATGATCCAGAGTTGTTAGAGTTGGTGGAGTTAGAGTTGCGGGAGCTTTTATCGTCTTACGAGTTTCCCGGGGATGATCTTCCCATAGTGAAAGGGAGTGCGTTGAAGGCTATGGAGAAGGGATTGGATGGGGATTTTGAGGGTGATGAGTGGAAGTCAATAATAGAGTTACTTGAGGCGATGGACAATTATATTCCCACTCCGGAGCGAGCCACAGACAAGCCGTTTTTGATGCCTGTAGAGGATGTATTTAGTATAACTGGACGAGGGACAGTAGGGACAGGACGAATAGAGCGGGGGAAGGTGAAGGTAGGAGAGGAGATGGAGTTAGTAGGGTTGGGAGCACATCGTAAGACAGTGGTGACAGGGGTAGAGATGTTTCGGAAGTTATTGGATGAGGGTCAGGCAGGAGACAATGTTGGATTGTTGTTACGAGGGGTAGACAAGGAAGAGCTACAGCGTGGGATGGTAATCTCAGCGCCGGGGAGTGTTACTCCCCATACGAAGTTTGAGGGACAGGTATATGTATTGAAGAAGGAGGAGGGAGGACGACACACGCCCTTTTTTGATGGGTATAGGCCACAGTTTTATTTTCGTACTACCGATGTTACTGGATCGATATCCCTGCCCAAGGGAGTAGAGATGGTGATGCCAGGTGATAATATAGATATGACCGTAGCGTTAATAGAGCCGATAGCAATGGAGCAGGGGCTTCGTTTTGCTATTCGAGAAGGAGGCAGAACCGTTGGTGCTGGTGTGGTTGGTAAAATTATCGAATAGAAGAAAAAAGGAGTTATAGTATTGTGGCAACTCAAAGTATACGAATCAAATTAAAGGCTTATGATCATATTTTAATAGATAAGTCTACAGAACGTATTGTGAAAACAGCAAAATCTACAGGAGCGATGATTGTAGGACCTATACCATTACCAACAAAAAAGAGTGTTTATACAGTACTACGATCACCCCATGTGGATAAAAAATCGCGTGAGCAATTCGAAAGAAGAATTCATAAAAGGTTGATAGATATTCTTAATACATCACCTAAGACTGTAGATGCATTAATGAAATTAGAGTTGCCAGCAGGTGTTGATGTAGAAATTAAGGTATGAGGGAATAAAACGATTAACAGGGAAAAAGTATGGTTGGAATAATTGGAAAAAAAATTGGAATGACTCGGTATTTTACAGAAAAAGGTGAATCAATAAGTGCAACTTTGATTGAAGCTGGTCCTTGCGATATTGTTCAAGTAAAAACAAAGGAAACAGATGGTTATAGTGCAGTGCAAATGGGCTTTCAGGACCTAAGAGAAAAATTGATAAATAAACCCTTAAGAGGTCATTTTAAAAAAGCCAAGGTTTTACCTAAACGGATTTTAAAAGAGTTTAGGGATTTTGATAAAGATGTTAAAGTGGGAGACAAAATTAAAGTAGATATATTAAATGAAAATGATATTATTAAGGTCTCTGGATATTCAAAGGGTAAAGGTTTTACTGGAGTTGTAAAGAGGTATAATTTTCGAGGAGGTCCAAAAACACATGGACAGTCAGATCGTCTAAGGACACCGGGTTCTATTGGTCAATCCTCATATCCTAAACGTGTATTCAAGGGAATGCATATGGCAGGAAGAATGGGTAACAAGAAGGTTTCGGTTAGAAACTTGAAAGTATTAAAAGTTGATTCTGCTAAAAATCTTTTATTAATAAAAGGTTGTGTTCCTGGTGCGAGGAACAGTATTATTGCAATAACTCATTAATAATTTGTAGAAAAGATAGGTGCGATAGTGAAGATGGATGTATATAAAACTGATGGATCGGTAAGTAGTAAAAAAGTAACATTACCACCTGAGGTTTTTGGGATTGAACCAAATGAGCATATAGTTTGGTTGGCTGTAAGTGCTGAAATGACAAATCGTAGGCAGGGAAATGCACAGGTTAAGACAAGATCAAAAGTAAGAGGTGGTGGTCGTAAACCATGGTCTCAAAAGGGGAGAGGCGTGGCAAGGGCTGGCTCTAATCGTTCCCCAATTTGGGTGGGGGGAGGTATTACTTTTGGACCCTCTAAAAGAGTTTATTCAAAGAAGATAAATAAAAAAGCAAAAAGGTTGGCAAGAAAATCTGTATTGTCTTCTAAAGCAAAAGATAAAAAGGTAATGATTGTTGAGGATTTTTCTTTTAAGAATCCCAAAACGAAAATGATTGTAGGGATATTTAAGAAGTTAAAGTTAGATTCTGGAAAAGTACTGTTAATTACTTCTGATTATCAGAAGGAATTGTGGATGTCATGTAGGAATTTAAAAAATGTGGAGATGAAGGATGCTGCGGGATTTTCCACTCGGGATATTTTAAAAGCAGATACGATTTTATTACAAAAAAGTTCATTAAAAAAGATAAAAGAGGTTTTAGTAAGGTGAAAAAAGGGAGAAATATATTAATTAAACCATTGTTAACTGAGAAATTATCGGTGCTTCAAGAGAAAGAGAATAAATATGGTTTTGTTGTTGATAAAGATGCAAATAAGATTGATATAAAAAGAGCAGTAGAGAATAAATTTGAGGTTCAGGTAAAAAAAGTTACAACCATGAATATGAATGGTAAGGTAAAAAGAATGGGGAGATTTGAAGGAAAAAGATCAAGTTGGAAAAAGGCGATAGTTACCTTAGAAGAAAATAACAAAATTGATTTTATTGAGGGTGGTTGATTATGCCGGTAAAAAGTTTTAAACCAGTAACACCGACACAAAGATTCAAAACTGTTTCTACTTTTGAGGAAGTCACAAAACAGAAGCCTGAGAAAAAACTGACCAAGTCATTAAAGAAGAGTGGTGGTCGTAATAATAAAGGCCGTATAACAATGCGGCGAAGAGGTGGTGGTCATAAAAGATTATATAGAGTAATTGATTTTAAAAGAAATAAAGATGGGATTCCGGCTAAGGTTGCTGCTATAGAATATGATCCCAATAGAAGTGCATTAATTGCTTTACTTTTTTATACTGATGGTGAGAAACGATATATTCTTGCTCCTAAGGACATTAAAGTAGGTGATAAGCTATTGTCAGGTGAAAAATCTGATATTAAAGTGGGTAATTGTTTACCTATGGATAAGATACCGCTTGGAACAAATGTACATAATGTTGAAATGAATCCTGGTCAGGGTGGTAAAATTGTTAGAAGTGCGGGCAGTTATGCACAAATAGTCGCAAAAGAGGGTAAATACGTACAGTTGAGACTACCTTCAGGGGAAGTGAGGATGATTTTAAAAAATTGTAGAGCTACGATTGGTCAAGTAGGGAATACTGACAATGAGAATATTACGCTGGGGAAAGCTGGACGTTCACGTTGGTTAGGAAGAAGACCGAAGGTCAGAGGGGTAGCAATGAATCCAATTGATCATCCAATGGGGGGTGGTGAGGGAAAATCATCAGGTGGAAGGCACCCTGTTTCTCCCTGGGGTAAAAGTACTAAGGGGTATAAAACTCGGTCCAAGAGAAAGAAATCTAATAAATTTATTGTTAAAAAAAGAAAGTAGAGGTAGTGTGAATGCCACGGTCGGTTAAAAAAGGTCCTTATATTGATGAAAAACTTTTTAATAGAATTGAACAGTTAAATAAATCTAATGAGAAAAAGGTAATTAAAACCTGGGCAAGAAGTTCTACTATTCCACCGGAATTTGTAGGTCATACTATTGCAGTTCATAATGGAAACAAATTTATTCCAGTATTTATTACTGAAAACATGGTAGGACATAAACTTGGTGAGTTTTCTCCAAGTAAAATTTTTAGAGCTCATGGTGGAAGAAAAGAAGAAGACACACGTGGTAAATAATTAAGAGAGATGATAAAAATGGAAGCAAAAGCACATGCACGTTATATTCGAATTGCTCCACGAAAAGTTCGTTTAGTTGCAGACATGATTAGGGGTAAGAGAGTTGAGGAAGCTCTTGACCATCTTCATTTTACCCCTAAAAGAGCTGCTAAACCTGTTGGAAAGTTACTCTATTCAGCGGTCTCGAATTTCATGAATACTGAAAATGCACCGAATGTTGATCCGGAAGATTTAATTATTAAATCTATTTGGGTAAATGAAGGTCCTACCATGCGAAGATATAGACCACGGGCAATGGGAAGAGCCTCTATAATAAGAAAAAGGTTTTGTCATATTTCAATTATATTAAGTGATGTAATAAAGTAGGAGGTTTTTTTGGGACAAAAAACTCATCCAATTGGATTTAGATTGGGAATCAATAAGCAGTGGAATTCGCTGTGGTTCGATGAGAAAAAATTTGGTGAAAAACTTGAGCAGGATATATTGCTCAGAAAATATATCAGAAATCGTTTATCCAATGCTGGTATATCTCGAATAGAGATTAAAAGGACTCCAAAAAGAATTACTTTAACTATTTATACTGCTCGTCCTGGGATTGTAATTGGGAAAAAAGGTGCTGAAGTTGATAAGTTAAAAGAGGAATTACAACGTTTAACCTCCCAAAAAGTACAGTTAAATATTAATGAAGTGAAAAGACCAGAATTAGATGCGCATTTAGTTGCAGAAAATATTGCAAAACAGTTAGAAGCAAAAGTATCCTTTAGAAGAGCTATGAAACGTTCAATGACTGGAACAATGAGAATGGGTGCGGAAGGAGTACGAATTAGTTGCTCAGGAAGATTGGGTGGAGCTGAAATGGCACGACGTGAAGGATACCGAGAAGGTAAAATTCCATTACATACTATCAGAGCTGATATTGATTATGCTCGAGCCACAGCTTATACTACCTATGGTATAATTGGAGTAAAAGTTTGGATTTGTAGAGGAGAGATTTTATAATGTTAATGCCAGAAAGAGTAAAATGGAGAAAACAACATAGAGGTAGAATGAAAGGCAAGGCAACCAGAGGAACTAATGTTAATTTTGGTACTTTTGGTTTAAAAGCTCTGGAGCCCTGTTGGATTACAAGTAGACAAATAGAAGCTGCACGCATTGCAATTGCAAAATATGTTAAAGCTGGTGGTAAACTTTGGATAAGAATTTTTCCAGATAAACCCTGTACGATAAAACCAGCTGAGACACGTATGGGAAAAGGAAAAGGATCTCCAGAATATTGGGTTGCGGTTGTAAAACCTGGCAGAATTTTATTTGAACTGGAAGGTTTACCAGTTGATATAGTAGAAGAAGCTTTTAGACGTGCTTCACATAAATTACCCATGAAAACCAAAGTTATAGAAGCTAAGTAGATTGGGGAGGAAGTTTAAATGGTTAAAATGGATGAGTTAAAACAGTTGCCAAAAGAAGAAATTGAAATACAATTAGAGGACACCTTAGAGGAATTGGAGAATTTAAAGTATCAAATGGTAACACATCAATTGGATAATCCTTTAAAAATTCGGTATATAAAACGTGATATAGCACGATTGAAGACAGTATTAAGGGAATATGAACTCGGAATTAGGAAAAAGAAAGATTAAGCGGTATGAGGAGAGAGAGTATGGTTGAAAGGGCAAAAAGAAAAGAATTTAGGGGAGAAGTGGTAAGCAATAAAATGGAAAAAACTATAGTGGTTAAGGTAACAAGAAAAGTACAACATCCATTATATAAAAAATATATTAAGAAATCAAAGAAATTTATGGTCCACTGTGAAAATGATAAATGTTCTGTAGGGGATATTGTAAGGATTGCCGAAACCAAACCTCTTAGTCGCCATAAACGATGGCGCTTAGTTGAAATAATTAAAAAAGTCAAATAATGTTGAACTGGAGATTAGGTAAATGATTCAAAGTTATACGAAATTAGTTGTTGCGGATAACACAGGTGCAAGAAAAGTCCAATGTATAAAAGTTTTAGGTGGATCAAAAAGAAGATATGGAAGTGTGGGAGATATCATAGTAGTTTCTGTGAAAAACGCTATCCCTGGTGGTACTATAAAAAATGGTGAAATAAGCAGAGCGGTTGTAGTAAGAACCAATAAAGAGATTTCAAGAGATGATGGAACATATTTAAGATTTGATGATAACGCAGTAGTATTAATCAATGATATGAATGAACCTATTGGTACACGAATATTTGGACCTGTAGCACGTGAATTAAGAGAAAAAGAGTTTATGAAAATAGTTTCTCTTGCACCAGAGGTTCTTTAAAAGAGTGGAGCAACATATAGAATGAAAGTTATTAAAGATGATAATGTATTAGTATTGTCTGGTAATAATAAGGGTAAAACTGGACGAGTGTTAAAAGTTTTACCAAAGAAAAATCGGATTATTGTGGAGGGGATTAATTTTATTAAAAAACATTCTCGACCCACTCAGAAAAATCCTCAAGGTGGTATAATTGAGATCGAAGCTTCAATACATGTGTCAAATGTTATGGTAATATGCCCAAAATGTGATGCACCTACACGAGTGGGAAGTAAAATTTTAGAGAATGGTAAAAAAATTAGAGCATGTAAGAATTGTGGGGAAATGTTTAAATCCTCATAAAAATTATTAAAAAATATTAACAGTTAAGGGAATAATTTTTAGATGGGAAAAAATGTAAAATACATACCACGGTTAGAGAAGCGGTATAATGAAGAAGTCTTACCCTCATTATTAAAAAAATTCAATATGAAAAATGTAATGCAAGCACCAAAACTTAATAAGGTTGTATTAAATATGGGAATAGGTGATGCTGTAGAAGATACTAAACTATTGGATGAGGGAGTGGAAGAATTAACTGTAATTAGTGGTCAAAAACCAATAATAACCAGAGCTAAGAAAGCTATATCAAATTTTAAAATTCGACAAGGTGAACCAATTGGTTGTAAAGTTACATTAAGAAGAAAAAAAATGTATGAATTTATTGATCATTTGTTTAATATTGCACTTCCACGAGTGAGAGATTTTAGAGGTGTTAGTGATAGTGGTTTTGATGGGAAAGGAAATTTTACCATGGGAGTTAAAGAACAGATAATATTTCCTGAAGTTAATTATGAGAAGGTTCAGAGGATCAGAGGATTAAATATTACTTTTGTAACAAATTCTGAAGAGGATGAACATGTTTATCATTTATTAAAAGAATTGGGAATGCCTTTTCAAAAAAGATAAGAAAATGATAATAAAAATTTATGAGGTTATTAAGTGGCAAGAAAATCGTTGATTGCTAAACAAAAGAGAAAGCAAAAATATAAAGTAAGAGAATATAATAGATGTATACGATGTGGTAGAGCCAGAGGTTATCTGCGTAAATTTCATTTATGTAGAATTTGTTTTAGAGAATTAGCATTATCAGGTGATATACCTGGTATAAAAAAGGCCAGTTGGTAAATACTAAGGAGATTATTAATTATGTCCATGAATGATCCAATTGCAGATTATTTAACCCGGATTCGAAATGCCATAACAGCTCAGCACAGTAAGGTTGATATTCCTGCTTCAAATATACTAAAGAAAATATCTGAAATCTTAGTAGATGAGGGCTATATAAAGAATTTTACTATGATTGATGATAATAAACAGGGTATGTTGCGTTTATATTTAAAATATATTGAGTCGGGAAGGAATGTTATAAAGGGATTGGAGAGAGTTAGTAAACCTGGAATAAGAAGATATGTAAAGGTTTCAGAGATACCAAGAGTTCTTAATGGATTAGGAGTTGCAGTTTTGACTACTTCAAAAGGAGTATTGACCGGGAAAGAAGCTAAAAAAAATAATCTGGGTGGAGAAGTACTATTTTATATTTATTAGATTAATAATGATAGGAGAAAAAAATTGTCTCGTATAGGTGAAACTCCCATAAAAATATCTGATGGTATTGATTGTACAATTAAAGATAATACAGTTATTGTAAAAAATGATAAAGGTGTTCTTAAACAAAAAATTCATTCGAGTATTAAAATAAATGTTAAAGATAATACTATATATTTAATAAGGCCAAATGACAGTAAATATTTTAAATCTTTACATGGACTTTATAGAAGTTTAATAAATAATATGATCGTTGGTCTTACAGAAGGGTATGAGAAACGGTTGGAAATTCGTGGTATTGGATATGGTGTAAAATTAAATGGGAAAACAGTAATTTTTAATCTCGGTTATTCACATCCAATTTATTTTATTCCCCCAGATGGTATTACAATTGAAATCCCTGAACAAAATAAAATAGTAGTTAAGGGAAATGATAAACATCTTGTGGGGGAAGTTGCTGCAAAAATTAGATTGTTTAGACCTCCTGAGCCATATAAAGGAAAAGGAATAAGGTACATTGATGAATATGTAAAAAAGAAAGCTGGTAAGGCAGCAATAACAGCTTAATTGTAAATATGGGAATTATATTTATGAGTAGAAATAAACAAACAAAAAAGACAAAAAATAGATTACGAAGAAAAAAACGCATTCGAAAAAAAATATTTGGTACTCTGGAATGTCCACGACTTACAGTGTATAGAAGTTTAAAACATATATATGCTCAATTAATAGATGATTTAAATGAAAAAACCTTATTATCAGTTTCAACACTTACTAAATCTTTAAGGAAAGAAGTGGAAAATACAAAAACAAAAGCTGAAGCTGCAAAAATTGTTGGTAAACAATTAGCTAAAATATCTGGCGAAAAAAATATAAAAAAAGTTGTTTTTGACAGAAATGGGTATGATTATCATGGCAGAGTTAAGGCGTTAGCTGAGGCTGCTAGAGAAGAAGGTTTAAAATTTTAATAAAATAAAAACGGAGTAGATTTTGGAAAAAATTAATCCTGGCAAATTTGATCTTAAAGAACGTGTTGTACATATAAATCGTGTTGCACAGGTTGTAAAAGGTGGGAGAAGATTTGGATTCAATGCTGTTGTGGTTGTTGGTGATGGTAATGGACATGTTGGAGTAGGTTTGGGAAAAGCACGTGAATTAACAAATGCAATTGCTAAAGGATCAGAGAATGCAAAAAGAAATCTAGTTAAAATACCAATGATTAAAGGTACTATTCCACATGAAATAATTGGTAAATGTAGTGGAAGTAAAGTCTTACTTAAACCTGCCTCACCAGGAACAGGTGTAATAGCTGGTGGTCCTGTAAGAGCTGTTGTAGAGTCTGCAGGTATTCAGGATATTTTAAGCAAATCTCTAGGTTCCTCAAATCCCAATAATATAGTTAAAGCGACATTATCAGCCTTGTTAGATTTAAGAGATGCATTAACTGTTGCACAAGAAAGGGGAAAAACATTAAAGGAAATTTTTGAATAATTGGGGAGAATTGAATGGGGAAGCTTAAGATCACACAAATAAGAAGTACTATAAAAAAAAGTAAGAAGCAAAAAAGAATTATTAAAGCATTAGGTTTAAAAAAATTGCATGAAACGGTTATTTTACCTGATGAACCGCACATTTGTGGAATGGTAAGAAAAGTATCTCACCTAGTAAAAATTGAAAAGATTAATAAATGAGGTGACAATGGATCTCGGGAATTTGAAACATTCAAAAGGCTGTAAAAAAAAGAATAAAAGAGTAGGTAGGGGTATAGGATCTGGATTAGGTAAGACCTGTGGTAGAGGAATGAACGGCCAGAAATCACGAAGTGGTGCAAAATCACGTGCTTGGTTTGAAGGTGGCCAGATGCCCATCCAAAGAAGAGTACCTAAACGTGGATTTACAAATATTTTTCGTAAAGAGTACCAAATTGTTAATGTTAAAGATCTAGAAAAAGTTGGTTCTAAAGAAGTAAATTTTGAAAATATGTATAAATCAAGATTAATCAGAAAGCTAAATAAACCAGTAAAAATATTGGGGAATGGTGAAATAAAGAAACCATTGGAAGTTAAAGCACATGCTTTTAGCGCCAATGCGGTTGAAAAGATTAAAAAAGCAGGTGGAAAGGCTATAAACCAATGATTAAAAAGATAAATACAATTTTTAAAATTCCTGATTTAAAAAATAGGATACTGTTTACCCTTGGTATTATGCTTCTTTACCGAGTGGGATGCCATATTCCAATGACAGGTATTAATGGAGAAGTTTTAAGTGAATTTTTTGCTATGAATCGAAATAGTTTGTTTGGCTTATATGATGTTTTTGCTGGAGGTGCATTCAGTAGAGCAGCAATTTTTGGTTTAGGGATAATGCCTTATATATCTGCCTCTATCATGATTCAGCTTCTGGGATCAGTTATACCATATTTTCAAAGACTTCAAAAAGAAGGTGAAGAGGGAAGGAAAAAAATTACCCAGATAACCAGATATGGAACTGTTGCTATTGCTGCTATTCAGGCTTTGGGAGTAAGTGTTTTATTAGAAAATCTTCCTCCTTCTCAATTAGGAGTTCCGGCAGTAGCCCATCCAGGAGTAGGATTCAGATTGTTGGTTATGATTACTTTATGTGCAGGTACAATATTAATTATGTGGATGGGGGAGCAGATTACGGAGAGAGGTATAGGGAATGGGATTTCTTTAATAATTTTTATTGGAATAGTTGCTCGTTTTCCCAATGCTATTATAAGTGAAGTACAATATATAGTGAGTGGAAACAGAGCTTTTGTTGTAGAATTATTTATTTTATGTTTTTTTCTACTTATTATAGCTTCTGTAGTTTTAGTTACTGAAGGTTCGAGGAAGATTCCTGTTCAATATGCAAAAAGAGTTGTGGGAAGAAAAATGTATGGTGGACAAGCTTCTTATATTCCGATTAGAGTATCGGGATTTGGAGTTATGGCAATAATATTTTCTCAGGCAATGATGTTTTTACCCCAGACAATAAAGCAATTTTTTCCCAACAGTGAGTTTGTTGCAAATATACTAAGTTATTTTGATCTTCAATCACCTATATATTGGATTATTGATGGATTATTGATATTATTTTTTACTTATTTTTATGCTGCCATTGCATTTAATCCAGTGGATGTTGCAGAAAACATGAGAAAGCAAGGAGGATTTATTCCAGGAGTAAGGCCAGGGAACAAGACTGCCGATTATATTGATCATGTTATTTCAAGGATTATATTCCCAGCTGCATTATTTTTTGCAGTGATCGCAATAATGCCTTACTTTGTAAGAAAATATATGAATGTATCTGTACAGTTTTCTGGTTTTTTTGGAGGAACCAGTCTATTAATTATGGTTGGAGTAGCATTAGATACTTTACAACAGATAGAGTCTCATTTATTGATGCGGCACTATGATGGATTTTTGAAAACTGGTCGAATTAAGAGTGGGAGAAGGTGATTAATAAATAAAGAGGCAATGGGTATTCATTTAGATGGTGAGAAATATAGTAATAATAGGTGCTCCGGGTTCAGGTAAGGGGACACAAGCAAAGAGATTACAAGAGGAATTTGGGTGGATTCATATTTCCACAGGTGATATTTTAAGAGAGGAGATTAAAGAAAAAACTGATTTATGTATAAAAGTTAAGCACTATGTAAATCAGGGTAAATTAGTGCCTGATGAGATAATAATTGAGTTAATTGAAAAAAGCTTGAGAAAAAATAATGCAAAATCTGGTTTTATATTTGATGGTTTTCCAAGGAATGTAGTTCAGGCAGAGAAGCTGAATAAAATTTTAGATAATCTAACTATTAATCTTGATGTAGTGTTACTTATTGATGTTGATAAAGAAGAAATCATTAAACGCATTTCCAAAAGATTTTTATGTGATAACTGTGGTCCAGTCATTATTGTTAATTCAAATAGTAAGAAATGTCCTCATTGCGGAATTAAATTATATCGCAGAGAAGATGATAAACCTGAAACTATACAACACAGGTTAGAAATATTTGAGAAACAAACTCGTTCTTTGATAAATTATTATAAAGGTCGTAATTTATTAAAATCAGTTAATGGTAATGGTTCTATTGATGAGATTTATAATATAATAAAAACTAAATTGTGAGAAGTTTTTGATATCAATTAGAAATGAAGATGAAATTCGTAAATTAAAAGAGAGTGCTAAAGTATTAGTTAGTGGATTAAAAGCTGTTGTTGATGAATTACAAGTTGGGATTAAGACAAAAATATTAAACAAAGCTGCAGAAAAAGAAATATTAAAATGGGGAGGAATACCAGCATTCAAGGATTATCGTGGATTTCCAGCTTCAATTTGTGTTTCAATTAATGATGAAGTAGTTCATGGAGTCCCGGGTGATAGAATTATTCAAGAGGGAGATATTATTAGTATTGATATTGGAGTGAAATTAAATGGCTATTTTTCTGATGCAGCAAAAACTATTGGAGTTGGGAAAATATCAGAAGACAAGAAGAGGTTATTAAAAGTAACAAAAAAGTCACTTTATTTAGGAATCAGTGAGTTTAAAAAAGGGAATAGATTGTTTGATATTTCTCATAAAATTCAGAGTCATACTGAAAAGAAAGGATTTTCAATTGTAAGGGAACTTGTAGGGCATGGTATTGGTACTTCTTTACATGAAGAACCGCAAATTCCAAATTTTGGTAGTCCAAATCATGGGCCCTTTTTAAAGGAAGGAATGGTCTTTGCCATTGAGCCCATGGTTAATATGGGGAAGAAGGAAGTAACATTTGATAAGGATGGTTGGACTGTGAGAACTACAGATAATAAACCTTCAGCTCATTTTGAACATACAGTTGTATTAACTGAAAATGGGCCGGAGATTTTAACAATTGAAATTGAAGAATTAGGATAAAGGAGTAATATGGCTAAAGAACCTCCAATAAAAGTTGATGGCACAATATTTGAAACATTACCTAATGCAAATTTTAGAGTTGAGTTAGAAAATGGGCATAAAGTTTTAGCTCATGTATCAGGCAAAATGCGAATGCATTTTATTAAAATATTGCCTGGTGATAAAGTGACACTTGAAATTTCACCTTATGATCTTTCTAGGGGTAGAATTATTTATCGTTATAAATAAGAGGAAATAATGAAGGTAAGAGCATCAGTAAAAAAGAAATGTAAAAATTGTAAAATGATTAGAAGAAAAGGGATTTTACATGTTATTTGTTCAAATCCCAGACATAAACAAAGACAAGGGTGATTTAAATTAAGTTATAAAAAGGAGATAAAGTGGCACGAATTGCAGGTGTGGATTTACCGAAAAATAAAAGAATTGAGGCTGCATTAACCTATATATATGGTATTGGTTTTACGACATCGAGAAAAATTTTAAAATCAGCAGGTGTAGATGGTAATATTCGAGTAAAGGATATTTCAGATAAGGATGCAGCAAAGATACGTTCTGTGATTGATGCGAATCATAAAGTAGAAGGAGCACTACGAAGCGAAGTTACCATGAATATAAAGCGATTAATGGAGATAGGGTGCTATCGGGGGTTAAGGCATAGAAAAGGTCTACCAGTACGTGGTCAAAGAACAAGATCAAATGCACGAAGTAGAAAAGGTAAAAGAAGAAGATAATATTTAAGAAAATTATAAGAAGGATTAATTGTGAAAAGAAAAAAGAAAAAAGTAATTGTCGAAACTGATGGTAGAGCATATATAAAATCGTCATTTAACAATACAATTGTTTCAATTGCGGATAGTTATGGGAATATTATTTCATGGTCATCTGCTGGGAAATTAGGCTTTAGAGGAGCGAGGAAAAATACTCCTTTTGCAGCACAGATGGCTGCTCAAGAAGCTGCTGAAGTAGCAAAAGCATTAGGATTGAAAAGGGTTAGTGTAATGGTTAAAGGACCTGGCTCAGGGAGAGAATCTGCGATCAGAGCTCTTCAAGCTACAGGATTAGAGGTTACTGCTATTAGAGATGTTACTCCAATACCCCATAATGGATGTAGACCACCTAAACAGAGAAGAGTGTAAAATTAAATAGGAGAGATTTTATATATGGCAAGATATACTGGGCCTGTATGTAAATTATGCAGAAGGGAAGGTGAGAAATTATTTTTAAAGGGGAGAAGATGTTTCTCAGAAAAATGTTCTTTTGAAAAAAAGAGTTATCCTCCAGGAGAGGTTGGTAAAGGAAGAAGATTAAAAAAACTTTCTGATTATGGAAACCAGTTAAGGGAGAAACAGAAGATTCGACGGTTTTATGGATTGTTAGAGTTGCAATTTCGTAATACTTTTGATAAAGCTAATAAGAAAAAAGGTATTACTAGTGAGAATCTTATTATAATCCTTGAGAGTAGATTTGATAACTCAGTTTTCCGATTAGGATTTGCCTCATCCAGGGCTATGGCACGACAATTGATTGTTCATCGTCATTTTTTAATAAATGGTAAAATTGTTGATATTCCTTCTTATGAATTGAAACCAGGGGATAAGATTCAGGTTAAAGAACAGAGCAGAAAATTGGATGTTATTCATGATTCTATTAAGAAAATAAAAGAAGAGAACCAATTGCCATGGCTAAAGCTTGATAAAGCAAATTTAACTGGAACATATTTAGAAATACCTAATAGAGCAGATATACCAGTTAGATTTAATGAAAATTTAGTAGTAGAACTTTACTCAAAATAATGAAGTAGAAATATTTGAGGTATATTTAATGAATCCGATGATATTACAAATGCCAGAAAAAGTTGAACGTGATGAATCAACATATTCTTCCATATATGGGAAGTTTATTATACAACCATTGGAAAGAGGTTTTGGAGTAACACTGGGTAATTCCCTTAGAAGAGTATTGCTTTCATCTATTCACGGTGCAGCTATTACTCATATTCGATTTGAAGGGATGGTTCATGAATTTTCTACAATTCCTGGAATTGTAGAAGATTTAACAGAGGTAATCCTTAATCTAAAGCAAGTCCGTATTAAACTGATCAATAAAAAACCGGAAATTATAAAACTCCATTTAAAAGGACCTGGTAAGTTTAAAGCTGTTGATATTCAGAAGGACAGTAGTGATTTAGAAATTTTAAATCCAGATCTTTATTTAGCTACACTTAATGAGGATGCAGATATTGAAATTGAATTGAGAATTGGGAGAGGAAGAGGATATTTCCCTGCTGAGGAAAATATACATTCTGATGATCCTATTGGTACTATTCCAATTGATGCAATTTTTACTCCGGTAAAAAATGTTACCTATTCTGTTGAAAATACCCGTGTTGGTCATCGAACTGATTATGAAAAACTCATATTAGAAGTGAAAACAGATGGTAGCGTTACACCGGAGGATGTACTAACCTATGCCGGTAAGATTCTGAGTGATCATATAAATTTGTTTATCAGTTTTGATGTAGAACCTGAAGAGGAAGAAAAAGATTCTCAAATTGATGAGGATGCTTTAAGAATTCGAAAACTTTTTAAGATGAATGTCGAGAATTTAGAATTATCAGTTAGGTCGAATAATTGTTTAAAAGCTGCTAAAATTAAAACAATTGGAGATTTAGTTACGAAAGAGGAAAGTGAGATGCTAAAATTTAGAAATTTTGGTAGAAAATCTCTGCATGAATTGAAAAAAATACTTAATGAAAAAGGATTACAATTTGGAATGGATGTAAAGAAATATCTGAAAGATGAATAAGATTTATACTATGATTATAGGAGTGGTATAGAATTATGAGACATAGAAAGAAAGGATATAAATTAGGTTTAAAAGCTGCCCATAGGCAAGCAACTATAGCAAATTTAGCAGCAGCATTATTTAAATATAAACATATTAAGACAACCGAAGCAAAAGCTAAAGCAGCTAGAGGTTTTTCAGAAAAGTTAATTACCTTGGCTAAAAATCCGAGTGTACATACCAGACGTTTGGCATTGAAAAAATTAAAAAATAAGAAGAAAGTAATTAAAATTTTATTTGAAGATATTGCCCCTCAGTACATTGATAGACCTGGTGGTTATACCAGAGTTATAAAACTTGGTCCACGCCAAGGGGATAATGCTGATATGGCTATATTAGAGTTGGTTGGTTATGACATGGCTAAAAAGAAAAAGGAGAAAGCCAAGAAGAAAGAAAAGCAAAAAGAGGAAGAGGAGAAGAAGAAAAGGATGCGGGGAAAGGGATAAATAGATAATATTATTTAATTTTTTTAATTTATAATTGATCATATAGTAAAGACCTCAAAGGTTTTGAAAACCTTTGAGGTCTTTTTATTTTGAAATTTAAACTGCGATATTTTTTAATGTAATAATTGTACTTGACAATCCAAAAATAAATAATTATAATTATACATTAACTTACAAAAATTTTTGGGAAAATTTTTGGTGAGAATAGAATTAACACTTCATCCTATTTATACTTGTGTTGTTCCAGTTAATTATCAATATCCCTTATCATCAGCAATTTATAAAATAATAAACACAGCTTCACCTGAATACTCGAATTTTTTACATAATCAAGGTTATATTGGTACTGATGGAAAGTTAAGAAAGCTTTATACATTTTCTTTTTTACAATTTTATCCTAAAAAAAGATTAAAAAACAGAAAATTTCATCTTAAAAAAAATGATACTGCCACATTGATTGTAAGCAGCCCCATGCTGGAAGATTTTATCCAGAATTTTGTGGTTGGCCTTTTTACACATCAAAAAATTGAGATAACTTCACAAGGTTATAGAGCGCCCTTTTTTATTGAACAGGTAGAAACTCTGACAGAGCCGGATTTTAAGGAAACTATGAAATTCAGGATGTTATCTCCTATGGTTGTTTCTACTCAGATTGATACTGACAATGGACTGCAAACTTACTATTACCGACCTTTTGATAAAGAAATTTCTGAAGCTGTTCGGCAGAGTTTGGTTAAAAAGTATGAAACGATTTATCACACATCCCCCAATAATACTGAACTTACGTTTGAAGTTGATAAGGAATATGTACAAAAAAAAGGAGGAGTAGAAAAAGTTTCCAAACTGATTACTCTTCGTGAAGGGAAGAAGGATGAAACACGGGTAAAAGGATTTTTAACTCCTTTTACATTGAAGGGATCTTTAGAATTAATGCAAACAGGCTGGGAGTGTGGGATTGGGGACAAGTGTAGTTTGGGATTTGGGTGTGTGGAGAGTTTTAAATGATGACCTTAAACTATTACAGACCTCAAAGGTTTTCAAAACCTTTGAGGTCTAAAATACGAAAGATAATTTATACTTTTAAAGCCTGAGTTAAAGGGGGAACCGTTGCAAAAAAGTGTGCCATTAATCCCTGATGAATATTATCATATTTATAACCGGGGTAATAATGGTGAGAATTTATTTTTAGAGAAAAAAAATTATACCTATTTTCTCACCCTTTATAATAAGTATATTTCATCAGTTGCTGATACATTTGCATATGCTCTTTTAAAAAATCATTTTCATTTTTTGGTGAGATTAAAAGATATTCAGACCTCAGATTTTATAAAGACCTCAGAGGTTTCAAAAACCTCTGAGGTCTTAGATGTATCCGAGGTCTCCAAATATTATTCCCAGGCATTTTCAAATTTTTTCAATGCGTATGCCAAAGCTTTTAACAAACAATATAACCGGACAGGCAGCCTGTTTCAGACGCGCTTTGGCAGAAAGAGGATTCAATCCCATTCTCATCTTATCTATCTCGTCCAGTACATTCACATGAACCCGCAAAGACATGGATTTGTTCATGATTTCCGGGATTATCCTTACACGTCTTATCAACTGTTTCAGAACAATAAGAAGACTGTACTTTTAAGGGATGAAGTTTTGGAGTGGTTTGATGGTCGAAGAGGTTTTGAATTGTTTCATGAGAAAAACAGTGATTTTTCGAAGATTAAAGATGTTGTTGTTGATGATTTGTAATTTTGTAAATTTGAAAAAAAAACCTTAATAGATTTAAGACCTCAAAGGTTTTTAAAACCTTTGAGGTCTGAGGTAGATATGAGGTCTGAAATATGGAGAGGTATGAGACGACTCGTTGATTCTGGAGGTGGAGGTGGTAGCGCCGAAGGAGTTGATAAACGTGATAATAAAAGAAATCCAAAGGATGAATTAAATTTATTTATAGAAGTAATTGAATTTAATTTGGGAGATAAGTTATGCAATCGAAAATAAATATCACATTTATTCCAACGGGCGACCCTTTCATTGATTTGGGAGGATTAGTATTTTGTTCAATTAAGGAAAGATTTCCTCAAAAATCTAAAAAAGAAATTATCCAATTTTTAATTGATGTATACATCCAACAATGGAAACAGAATCTGTATTCTATTTTTCACACCAATTCAAAAATTTTAAATCCAAGTACAAAAGGAAAACATGAAAAAAACACTAAAAAATATTATCAGGCAATTATTCAAAACGAGAAAATTGATGGTTGTATTAACGATGGTTACTGTAAAACCTGTGGAAAGAAAGGATTGCTTTATCAAAACTCCAGAGAATTTTTTCCGAATAGCGGTTCTAGAAAATTTGTTAACTTTCATCATTCACATGAAACTGGTATATATTTATGTAATGAGTGTACCTTCAAATTATTCTTCGTTCCATTAGGTGTTATTCTTTTAGAAGGAAAAAATGGATTTCTTCAATTACAATCTAAGCTTTTAAAGAAATTTTGGATCAAAAGAGTTATCAATGAGAATTTGGATAAAATAGTAAGAAATACAAGTACAGGAATATTGAGAATTCCATTTACAAAATCTCAAAATACTCTATTTCATTTTGTAGAAGAAATGATAATGGATACATCAGACGATAATTACACTGATTATATACAACTAATTGAATTTACAAATTTTGGTGCTAATCCATCATGTACAATTTATGTTTTACCTAATCCAATTTTTAATTTTTTAAACAAAGTGCTTCGATATCAGAAATCACATTGGTACAAGTTTATAAATCGTTTTTATCGAATAAAAGGAGCAAAGTGGGATGTTAAAAACCATAGATGGTTTAAGGAAAAAAAAGGAGAGGTTAACATACTTACTGAAAATGATTATCTGAATAATCCAAATGGAATTTATGAAAAATTATTGGCAAACAAATCAATATTAAGGCAGTTATTAAATGCTCAAAAAATGTATTATCAAAATCAATTAGAAAAATTTCCAATCGAAATAACATACCATTATATCAAGGAGGTATTAAATATGACAAAAGAACAGGTTGGATTAATAGCTCGAATTTCAGATGTGATTTTTGAGTTATCAAAAAAGGAAAAAAATTTTAAAAAATATTTATTTATGCTTGAATCTGCTGGTAAAGCATATCAATTAAGAGGAGCTCTTATTAAGATTATTAAAGCAAATTTTCAAAATGGTGCTGAACAGCCAGTAATCCGTATGAAAGATTATGTAGAATATCTTTTTCCTGACGGGCAATATTGGGGAGAAATTAGAGATTTGCTATTAATTCATTTATATGAAAAATACTGCGATGAAGGGATTAATAGGGAAGATGTTACTGGCGGAGAAATTGAAGAAGCCGTCGAAGAACAACCTGTTAAAGTATTATAGGAGAAATTATCATGAAAACAGTACAAGGTTTTATATTAATTGATGTCGATGTTGCAGCTTTAAATAATGCTGGTTCCGATCCAACAACCAATTTGGAAAATGCAGTTGCTACAAAAAAAATATCAAAAAATGGAAAACAATATCCGTATGTTTCTGGCCAAGCATGGAGATATTGGTGGCGTGAGACATTAAGAAATGATTTCAAATGGGAAATGTCCCCTGTAACAAGGGAAAAGAAAATCGCATATACTGAAGCAAATCCATTTAAATATCCTGATGATGATGTTTTTGGTTATATGCGAGCAGGGAAAAAAATTATTAAAGACCCCAAAACAGGTAAAGAGAAATCAGAAAACATTACTTTGACACGTGTTTCTCCTTTAAAAAATTCAGCTTTAATTGCAGTTGCTTACAATCCAATTATCCAGAACTGGTCTTCAATGACACGGCAGGAAGGAGATGCCGTCCCTTACGGTAAAGATGAATATTGTGCTATTATGAAAGGGATGTTTTCGGTGGATATAAATCAAGTCGGAACATTTAGTATGCAAGGAAGAACAGGATTCCTAAACATCAATGAAACTATGAAAGAATTATTCATTGAAAATGGGGCAACAGAAATAGATGATCCAATAATGAAAGATTCAAAAGGGAACCCGCATAAATTAGTACGTTTGGGAAATGAAATAAGGAGTAAAAGAACTGCTGATACGATTTTTGCCTTAAAAACACTTTCTGGCGGAGCAAAATTGACAACGAACTTGGCTGACGTGACACCCAAATTGATCGTCTTAGCAACACTAAAAAGCGGGAATCATCCTTTTTCCCATTTAGCAAAAGAAGAATTAGGGAAACCAATTTTTTCAATTGAAGCGTTACAACAGGTTTTTAATGATTTTCAAGAGCAGATAGATGGGAAAATTCATATCGGTAAGCGAGCAGGTTTTATGGATGTGCTTGATGATGATTTTAATAAATTAGTTACTGAAAAGGATTCATTCTTTTATGGGTCGGTGAATGAAGCGATCGATAAGTATGTTGAAACCATAAAGTTGGAAGACTAAAAATGAAAGTATTTAGAATTTATATAACAAGTTGGACTGCTTCATTCCGATTTCCCAACTTGGTTAGCGGATTCCAGCCAACCTTGCCAGTACCGCCTTTATCAACAATTTATGGAATTATTTCAGCAGCTTCAGGTACGTACTATGCGCCGCCAAATCCTGAAATCGGGTTTGTTTTTCAGTCTGCTGGCAAAGCTGTTGATCTGGAAACTATTTATCAAATGGGTAGTTCTCTTAAAAATATTAAATCAAACATCATTAGAAGAGAATTCCTATGTGATAATCATCTCTGGGTTTATACTCAGAACGAAAAGATTGCTTCTATGTTCAATCATCCTTATTTCCAATTATTGTTGGGTCGTTCTGGCGATTTGGCGACTGTAAATGAAATTGCAGAAATTGAAGTCGAGTCGAGACAAAAATTATCAGGATTAAAAGGTACAATTGTACCTTTTAGAAATTATGTTTTAGCAGCGTCAATTAATGCATTACCAGTTTGTTTTACTAATACAATTCCACGTCGTAATATTGGAACAAAACCTTACTATCTTTTAGAAAGCAACTATCGGCAATCTAAATATCAAAAAATTTCAGCTGAAGGTTTTTTTGATTTTTCAAATGAATTTTTTAAAAAAGAAAATGGCATTGAAATTTATTGGCAGGAATAATGGTTGAAAAAGTATTAGCTAAATCTGATAGAACAACATTAATGGAGCATATTCAGGACTGTTTGGGAGTGTTTTCTCAACTTCGAGAGGTACTCCCTTTGCTACCGAAGGTAACCAGTCTTGATAATTTTTGGGGATTACTATTTTATGCGATTTATTTTCACGATTGGGGTAAATGTCATATCGAATTTCAAAAAGTATTGAAAGGCATAAAACCTAATTATTGGAATAATCAGAGGCATGAAATTTATTCAATTCCTTTTATTGATAAAATTGAAATTAGTGAAACTGAAAAGATCCTTTTACAGAGGACCATAATTGGTCATCATAAAACATTTTTTGAATTACTGGAAAAATGGAAAGCAGATGAAGACCTTGAATTTGAATTGGACCTTAAATGGAAAAGGGATAAAAAATATGGCAGGCCTTTTCACCCTGAAGATTTTATTTCGAATCTAAAGTATAACCTTATTTATGATTATTTAAAATATCTAATTCAAAAATTCCCTGAACTGTATAGGAAATACACTAAAAAGATCACAGATGGTTTAACAAAGGAAGTAAAAATAGATACTTTAAAGCATCCTTTGAAACAAATTGTTGAACCTACTGTAAAATTAAATTTTGATCCAGAAACCAAAGATTATTGGCAAAACTTTCTTTTATGGGGTGCACTAAAAATATGCGATCATTATGGCTCTGCGGGAATTAAAACAATATACAAATTTAAAGAGAAAGATTTTTCATATATCGGACTATTACAAGATAAATTGGAAAAAAATGGGCTTGATCTGTATGAGCATCAGAAACAATGTTTGGAACAATTAGGTAACTGTATTCTAATTGCGCCCACTGGTTCAGGTAAAACAGAATCAGCAATTGGCTGGCTGAAAAGACAAATTTCTATATCGCAAGGAAGGGTTTTTTATATTTTGCCCTATACAGCTTCCATTAATGCAATGCATCAACGCTTGGTAAAAGATTTTTCATCAGTGGACGGAATAAATGGAAAAGATCTTATTGGAATTCAGCATGGTAAATTAACACAATATGTGGCAAGTCTTTATGAAGATATTGAGAATGAAAATAAATTAATTCAACAGCGAAATGAAGAAATAAAAAAAGTCAGGGACCTGTACAAAAAAATGATCTATCCGTTAAAAATAACAACCCCCTTTCAAATTTTAAAATATTGTTACGGAGTAAAAGGTTTTGAAATGGACTTTGCACAGTTGGCAGGCGCAAAACTTATCTTTGATGAAATCCATGCATACGATGAAATCACCTTTGCTCAAATATTAACGAGCCTAAAATATTTTATAGATCATTTGAATTGTAATGTAATGATTATGACGGCCACTTTGCCAACATATATGCTCGAAGAATTGATGAGCGTATTAGGAGTGAAACAAACGATCAAAGCCAATTTAAAGTTTTTGAAAGAGTTCACCAGACATAGAGTGAAAATTAGGGTAGGTGATATTTTTGAACAAATACCAGAGATAAAAAAAATTATTCATCTCGGAAAGCGGATAATCGTTATCTGCAATACTGTCAAGAATGCACAAGATGTGTACAATCGAATTAAAAATACAGAGAATTTGAGCGAATCAAATATTACATTATTGCATAGTCGTTTTCATTCAGCGGATAGGAATGACAAAGAAAAAAGGTCGCTTAATGAAACAAACCAAATATTAATTGGAACACAGGCAATTGAAGTGAGTCTTGATATTGATTATGATGTGATGTTTACTGAACCTGCTCCTTTGGATGCTTTACTGCAAAGATTTGGCAGAGTTAACAGGAAACGTCGAAAGGGGATTGTACCAATTTATGTTTGTAAAGTAGGGAGTGAAAACGATAAATATATTTATCCGACAAATATTGTAAATCGAACATTAGAATTGCTGCAAAATTTGGACATTATTCATGAAGAAGAGCTACAAGGATATTTAGATTTTGTTTATCCGAAATGGGATGAAAAACAATTTACCAATTATTCAGACACAATAGCTGGCTTTACCGAATCGCTAAAATCATTACAACCCTTTGCTCACCACAAAGAAAATGAAGAAGAATTTTACGATAAATTTGATGGAGTACAAGTTTTACCCGCCCGCTTTTTGGTACGATATAAATCATTAATTGAAAAACATGATTTTATATCTGCCGAACGCTATCTTGTTCCAATCCATCGTGGTAAATACTGGAAATTAAAAAACGATGGTCAAATTGATATACATTGTTTTCAATTTGAAGGCACAAAGGGTAAGCTCCTCAAAAAATTTATCACTATTGCCAAATTACGTTATGATTCAAAAATTGGCATGACGGATGAATTTGAGGATTTTGTTAATGATTCAAATTTTATTTGATTTATTTAAATTAATTTTAGAAAACAGAATACAGACCTCAAAGGTCTTGAAGACCTTTGAGGTCTGAGAGAGGACTAAGAACAGATAAATGGTTACTTCAGATAACCTCAGATGAAAATAAACATGAGTGAATTTACAACAACATCCCCACGCTTCACCGGCACCCAGATCAACTACTATTTCGTGTGTCACCGAAAACTGTGGTTGTTCAGCCGCGGCATTCAGATGGAGCAGGGGAGCGATACTGTTTTTTTGGGTAAGCTGTTGAGTGAGCAAAGCTATGACAGACGCAGGAAAGAGATTGACATTGATGGAACAATTGTTCTGGATGGTTTTGATCCTGTGCATAAGATAATATATGAAGTGAAGAAATCTCGGTCCATAGAGCAGGCACACATCTGGCAGACAAAATACTATCTCTATTTTCTTAAGCAATTAGGAGTAGAAGCGAAGGCTGAAATTGATTATCCCCTGTTACGGCGGGTGGAACGATTTGGATTAACAGAGGAAGATGAGAAAAAGATGCAATCAATACTCATTGAAGTGTCGGGCATCATAAATAGAAACGAAGCGCCTCCACTCAAGAATCGAACCTTTTGTAAAAAATGTGCGTATTTTGAGTTTTGTTGGGGATAGGAATAAAGACCTCAAAGGTCTTCAAGACCTTTGAGGTCTGGGAATGAAGAAGGAAGGTCTGAGGTAGAATAGCATGAAACGTTCCTATTACATTTTTAGCGCTGGCCGTATTCGACGTCAGCAGAATACGCTGTTTTTTGAAAAGGCAGCGGATCAAGATGACAAAGATGCTGAAAAAGTATCAGTCGACACGGATCTGAAGGACGATGAAATTCTGGTCGAACCCAAGTTTATTCCAGAAACTGATGAGAAAAACCGAACTCAGCGTCGGGTGTTTCCAATTGAGGATGTGGAATCCCTCTATTGTTTTGGGGAAATGACTTTGAACAGCAAACTGATCAATTTTCTGTCCCAGCAGCATATCATTGCACATTTTTTCAATTACTATGGGTTTTACAGTAGCAGTCTTGTCCCCAGGGAGTATCTGGTCAGTGGTGAAGTATTGGTTAAACAAGTTAAACATTATATAAATCTGGATAGACGGATATATCTGGCAAGAGAAATGATTCAGGGAGCCGTTGAGAACATTTTGAATATTTTAAATTATTACAAGAATCGGGGAAAGGAGCTTGAGGTATGCATTGAAAAAGTTGAAAAAGAGAAACAAGTCATAAACACTGCACCCAATATCACAGAAATCATGACTGCTGAAGGCCGCTTGCGCAGTATCTATTATGATTTCTGGAATTTGATTATTGAAGCAGATTTTGAATTTGAAAAAAGAACCCGACGACCACCTCAAAATGCAGTGAATGCACTTATTTCTTTTGGAAATACCATGCTGTATACCACAGTTTTGGGAGAAATTTATCACACTCAGCTCAATCCTGCTGTCAGTTTTTTGCATGAACCGGGTTTTAGAAGATTTTCGCTTTGTTTGGATATTGCAGAGGTATTTAAGCCTTTTATTGTTGATCGTTTAATATTTTCTTTACTTAATAAACGCACTCTTCAGAAAAAACATTTTGATCAGAAACTTAATTTTTGTTATTTGAATGAAGAAGGGCGTAAAATTTTTGTTCAGGCTTATGATGAGAGAATGAAAACTACCATCAAACATCGAAAACTTGGCAGAAATGTTTCTTATCGTAGATTGATTCGTTTGGAAGCATATAAATTAATTAAACATATTACAGGTATTAAAAAATATAATGCATTTAGAATATGGTGGTAACAATGTATGTACTTTTAGTATATGATGTAGGAGAAAAACGAGTAGCCAAGGCCCTACGCAGTTGTCGATGTTATTTGAACTGGGTTCAAAACAGTGTTTTTGAAGGAGAGATAACCCAGGGAAAACTTAAGGAATTACTAGGAAAATTAAAGGAGATCATTAAAAAGAAGGAAGATTCAATTTTAGTGTACAGACTGCCAAATGAAAATGTATTTAAAAAGGAGGTGATTGGAGTAGAAAAGAATTCCATGGACATAATTATATAGAGTCGTCGACCTTGTGCTTGAGGATACACTATTGTATATCGACGATGAAAATTGCAAAAAAGGGTGTTATAATATCCTGTTTTTTAAGGCTTTTTTAGTGGGGTTTTAATCGAACCATTGTGGGATTGAAATTATTCTAATTCCACATTTTCTATATTTTTTATCATTGTTTTAATCGAACCATTGTGGGATTGAAATTCAAAAAATAAAGTCGCCAGACTTCCTTGATTAAAGTTTTAATCGAACCAATGTGGGATTGGAATTTATTACTTTAATACTAAAAGATTATCCAATATGTAGTTTTAATCGAACCATGGTGGGATTGAAATTTTTATATGAGCATCACATGCTGTTATAACTTCTCCGTTTTAATCGAACCATTGTGGGATTGAAATAATCTAAAATAATCGCAACTGGTAGCCATAATAATGAGTTTTAATCGAACCATTGTGGGATTGAAATTGTGTTAATCCTTTTGATTATCTTTGTGATAATATGGTTTTAATCGAACCATTGTGGGATTGAAATATAAAATTATCAGAAGATTCCGATTGGACGACTTATGTTTTAATCGAACCATTGTGGGATTGAAATGAAAGAGATGAACAAGCTGGGCCTGGCTGCTATCCGGAGTTTTAATCGAACCATTGTGGGATTGAAATTTGATAAGTCTTAATTGACGAAACGCCCTTCGGGGGTTTTAATCGAACCATTGTGGGATTGAAATGAATAAACTTGCCTTCGATTTTAGTGCCGATTTCAAGTTTTAATCGAACCATTGTGGGATTGAAATGAGAAAGACTTCCGGCATTCAGATAATATTCACGTGTTTTAATCGAACCATTGTGGGATTGAAATTGGCAACCAAGCTGGAACATAAGCGAGAAAATCTGAGTTTTAATCGAACCATTGTGGGATTGAAATTATGAAAATAACATTAATAATGCTACTGATTATAGCGTTTTAATCGAACCATTGTGGGATTGAAATTCAGGTAGTCAGGCTCCTGGGGGAAAAGAATGTGTGTTTTAATCGAACCATTGTGGGATTGAAATTTCCATACATCATACGCCATTTCATATCCAGCATAGTTTTAATCGAACCATTGTGGGATTGAAATATATGAAAACTCTAAAAGATCATTATGATGGACGGTAGTTTTAATCGAACCATTGTGGGATTGAAATGCGCTCACATTGTCGTTGTAATTCATTTTCATTGCGTTTTAATCGAACCATTGTGGGATTGAAATTTGGTTTAGGCGAGTTAATTACTATAAATGACATAGTTTTAATCGAACCATTGTGGGATTGAAATTTTTATCAAGTAATCACTATTGAATTTTAAGCCCAGTTTTAATCGAACCATTGTGGGATTGAAATGAATCAACAGAACAAGAAAGTGATTTACCATTTTAAGTTTTAATCGAACCATTGTGGGATTGAAATTATTCAAGACCAGAGAACGTAACCCAAAAGGAGAGGGTTTTAATCGAACCATTGTGGGATTGAAATACAGTCTGGACAAAATAACATAGTATTTATTATCATGTTTTAATCGAACCATTGTGGGATTGAAATATGATAAATTCTGCAATATTCTGACATGGTATTTTTGTTTTAATCGAACCATTGTGGGATTGAAATGATTAAAGAATTACCCGATCTCACAGATGAAGTCCGTGGTTTTAATCGAACCATTGTGGGATTGAAATTGTGATTTAAAATCTCTAATAAAAACATAGGAAATTGTTTTAATCGAACCATTGTGGGATTGAAATTCTTGTGTATAAATAGCATAACAAATTGGAGCATCAGTTTTAATCGAACCATTGTGGGATTGAAATTCCGTTCGGCGATCCGGTCCCGATAGGCTCTGAAAGTTTTAATCGAACCATTGTGGGATTGAAATAGCTTTTCAATCAATATAAAAATTA
>CAYUAG010000015.1:33622-47152 GCA_964442615.1 uncultured bacterium | reverse complement strand
ACATCAAAGTATTATTTTTATTAATTTTATAGACTTTTTCAAGGACGACTAATTATAGCTTTATTTAGCACTTAATTTTTATCATCAATACAAGGTAATTATTTTGAATAATTAGCTGAAATATTATTATCTTAACAAAATACATTTTTTGATTTTTACTACAGAACCAGCTCTTAGAATATAAAAATAAATTCCGCTGCTTACAGATTCTCCCAGCTTATTAGTGCCATCCCACACAATATAATAAATTCCTCTGGTTTTAAAGCTCTTTACTAGAGTTTTAATGTGCTGACCGCTGGAATTATAAATAGATAACTCAACCTGACTCATTTTTGGTATTTTGAATTGAATAGTTGTTTCAGGATTAAAAGGATTTGGTGTGTTTTGATTTAAACTAAAACAATTTGGGATTTCTTCAAAATTATTATTTACTCCCGTAGCAACTTCTTCCATTACTGCAGTGATACTTTTCGGAGAATCCATTTTAATACTATCAGGATTAGATTTACCGGTTAAACTTCCGCTCCAATTTAGAAAATTAAAGTAATCTGCAGGTTCAATTTTTACAGTAACAAAAGTTTTTTCATTACACCATTTTCCAGGTGCAGCGGGGGTGATATTCCCTCCCTGAGGAGGATTCACAGAGGTTGAAAGGTAGTATAGGATTTTAAAAAATGCCTTAAATATCTTTTTTTCTCCTATTACAATCACCTGTTCCCGGTCTCCATTATTGTCCCAGTTATTAAAGTAATATTTAATATTATCATTTTTGTGATGTGACTGCGGTGTGCTGATGGTATGACTGGAACCAGAAGTCCAGTTAAATTGATGTGGTGAAATATAGGTGACATTATCAACAGTAATTGGTATACTATCCGGCTCAGTGGTTACAGTAATGACACCCCGTATAATAAAATGGGCACATATCTCTTTAGGACTGTTGACAACCACATTATCCGGATTAGTATTCCCGCTAAGATCTCCGCTCCATAAGGTAAATTCATAATCAGTATCACTTGCAGGTACAGCTGTTACTGTTACCTGATCTCCTTTCTTACACCATTCGATACCTGTATCCAATTCTATTGATCCACCCCAGGCAGGAATAGTGGATGTGGTAATTTTATATTGTAATTCCCAACTGGCTGTTTCTGTAACTGGATTGTTTATGATTAATGTATTGGAAACATTTTCACCACTATATGAGCCTATGCCACTCCCTGTCCACCCGGTAAATACATACTGAGAATCACCTTTCATGCTAATGATAGTGGGAGCTATGGAAAAGCTTGCCTCTATTCCTTCATCATACCACCCTTGTCCCTGGGTTGTACCATATCCATTATTTTCAACTGTAAGATAGTATTGTGTCTGCCAGTTGGCAGTTACGGTTTTGGGAGAATCCATTATTAATGAATCTACTGGAGTTGTGTTACCTTCAATATTTCCTGACCAACTGAGAAATAAAAAGCGTATTTGATTATTATGATAATAAAACTCATCAACAGAGAAAACAGCTGTGGAATCTTGGTTAAACCATCCCTCACCTTGGGGATTACCGTAAGAAGAGTTTACCTCAAGATAGTATTGAATAAAAAAATGTGCACAAAGTGTGTTATGTATAGAAGGTACTGTATACAGTTGATTCTTGCTTGCCTGGTTATTCCAGGTGTTAAATGTATAACGGGTTGTATTATCTACAGATTGAAGAGAATCCAAATCAAGATCATGTCCTGTATTCTCTAACCAGGTAAAGGTGTGGGGAGCAGTGTAGGAATTATCATCTGCATAAAAGTCTAATCCTGGGGGATCTGTGGTAATGGTAATCTGAATCTTTTTGCTAAAGTGTGCAGTAATGCTCTTAGGCTCTGAAATAGTGATAACCGCTGAACTATTTTCATCTGATAGGTCACCAGACCACCCCGTGAATTGATAGTTTTCTGCTGCAGAAGCATTCAACTCAACACTGCTATCTTCTGTATACCAACCACCTGGTGGAGAGGGAGTTATATCTCCCCCTTCATCAGGCTGTTCAGAAAGAGAAAGATAGTGCTCTATAGACCAGTGAGCAGTAATCAACTTGGCATCATCCATGACTACAGAACCAGAAGTTGCGGTGCCGGAATAATCTCCACTCCAGTATTCAAAAACATACTTGGTTAAATCATTTTCGATAGGTGAGGTGAGAGAAAATGAGGCTACTGTACTCTCATCATACCACCCCTCTCCTTGAGGATTACCATAGGGTGAATTGATATCAAGATAATATTGCGTATCCCAGGAAGCAGTAATGATTTTGGGACTATTCATGGTTACTGAACCTGAAGGGGTGGTTCCGGTATAATCACCTCCCCAGCTGTTGAATAGATAGCGGGTAGTACCTTGAACATCTGGTGTGGTAACAGAAAAGGAGGCATTTGTGTTCTCATCGTACCAGGCTTGTCCTTGTGGATTTCCATGAGGAGTATCCATTGACAAATAGTACTGCTTTTTAAAAGTAATGGTTAGGTTATCATTTGTGTCTGGTACTTCATAATTGCGGGCTAGGGTTCCTCCGTCACTCCAGGAAGAAAAGACATAACGGGTGTGTTGACCTGATGATTGGGGAGATGCAACCATTAATTGGTGGGAAATACCTTCGATCCAGTTAAAAGTATGGGGAGCTGTATATAATACATCATTAGCATAAAAGTTTAAACCTTGAGGATCAGTGTTAATTGTGATTTGAACTTTTTTGCCAAAATGAGCAAAAATAGTTTTTGGTTCGTTCATGGAGATTGTAATAGGATTTGTATCTTCGGAAATACTTCCAGACCACCATATAAATTCATAGTCATTATATGGAGTAGCACTTATTGTTATATCAGTGTTTGCATTAATCCATTCCCCGGGAGGAGAAGGTGTGATGGTTCCACTAGCATCAGGTTTTATATCTGTAGCCAGAAAGTATTGAGTAGACCAGATAGCATTGACAGTTTTACTTTTATCCATAATAATTGTTCCGGTGGTGGATGTCCCTGAATAATCTCCTATCCAATTTGTAAAAATGTATTTGGTAGCATCATCTATATCCGGTGATGTAATTGAAAAAACTGCATAACTACCTTCATTATACCAGTTTTCTCCCTGTGGATTACCATGGAGTGAGTTAACATCCAGATAGAATTGAGTAGCCCAATTTGCATTAATTATTTTTGGACTATCCATTATTATAGAACCTGATGGTTCTGAATCATAATAATCTCCTGACCAATTCTGAAAAATATATTTAGTTTTTTCGTCTATGACGGGAGAGGTTACAGAAAAATCAGCACTTGTGTTTTCATTATACCATTCCTCTCCCTTAGGATTTCCATACAAAGAATTGATATCAAGAAAATATTGTTTGTTTAGGTATGCTGTCAGAGTATCAGGATTATTTACAGTATAGGTATGAGTTCGATCCTTTTCATTACTCCAGGAATTAAAAGTAAATCTGGATCCATCTAATTCATTTTGATGTGTGGAGATTGAAATTTGATGATTAGAGTTTTTAAACCATTGAAATGTGTGGGGTGTTGTGTAAGAATCACCGTCAACAGTAATTTCATATCCTTCAGGTTCTGTTGTAATAATGATGTTATATTTTGCATAACTGGTATAACTGCCTGGGGAATAATAGTTCCAGTTTTGTTTTAGTCGTTTATAGAGAGGATCTTCCCACTTACTGATTTCTGGATTGGGATTAGGGTGGTTGTTATAGAAGATTTTTATTCTTGGATTATCATTGGATACATCACAACTGATAAGCTCCTCTCTGCTGTCTCCAGCAACATCTGCAACATATGTAAAGAGTGACTGAATAGAGGGATCTCTGGTAAGAGTAGTCCAGATAGAATCCCCGGTAACAGCATCAAATATTCCAACATTACCTTTAGCATGACGTGATTGGCCTGCAATATAATCTTTGGAGTTTCCACACCAGTCAATAGTCCATACTATCTCTAATCCATTTGCATTTCCCCCGTGTTCTTCAGAATTAAAATTTTCAGGCAGGGTTGTTTCAGTTCCATAGTGTGCAAATTGTTTTCCATAAGCATCATAAATCCAAGGATGCTGACCAGTTCCATGATCATGTTTGTCAGTTTCATTAAATCGAGAACGGTTCCATATTTCAAAAAAAGATTTTTCAGTATCAAAATTTCCAGGTGCAATGTTTTGTGCTTCTTTGCGTGATTCATATTTAAAAATGCCAGTTTCTTTTCTCCAGACTATTGCATTTCCGGAAAACATAACAGTATTCCACTGATTATTTAATTTTGCACTATAAAGATGATCTTCTTCAACAATGACCCATTCCAATCCGGGCAGGTCTTTGCGGAAATTTCCTACAGAAATGGCATCGATATGGTCAGTATATTCTTTTTGTGCGCTATTTATCCATTTTCTCCAGTATTGAAAGTAACCAGGATCCTGTACATTACCATTCTCATCTACCACAGTTGCTCCGATTACTTCATCACGACCATCAAGATCAATATCTGCACACATTAGAGCACTATGGGCAGGTCCATGATACCCCTCGTAAGTTGAACCGTATGAGGGATGCATAGCATTGTGTAAATCATCATCCTGTTCAACTCTCCATATTTCCTCACTGGTTTCTAAGTCATAGGCAATAAGAGTACGGTTCATATAGTAACCATAATGACCTTCAGGATGTTTGTCAATAGTTTGAACAATGACATTATGGTCTCCATTTCCTTGCAGGTTTACAACAACAATATGTCCTAAAATTTGAGTTTCTCTTATAGTGACTGAAATAGTATTTTCTACAAGACCATTATTGCCGTTATATATATATATTCTGGATGTATCAATAGCAACAATTTCAATCGAACCATCACCATCAACATCTGCAGCTCCATGTTTGGTACCGTAGTTATTAATATTTATTCCTGGATAGGCAATGGGTACACTCCACATATAGTTTCCATAATGATTGTAGGCATAGAGGGTGGTTTCAGAACGAAAAGTGTAATCAAGTAAGTTATCTCCGTTTAGATCTACAGTAAAAAAAGATTCTCCATGAATTTCTTCCGGAATGGTAAAGACGAATGGATTTGTTGAATATACTGGAAATTGGGCAGAAATTGGAGTGAATTTAACCAAGACCAGGATAATCAAGAGTAGATAGTTTTTCTTTTTTAAGTTCATTGAAAGTTACCCCCAAAAAATCTAATTATTTCAAAAATAGTAACTTTTTAATTTTTATATTATTATCATTTCTCAGAATGTAATAATATATTCCACTACTTACTATACAACTAAAATCATCTCTTCCGCCCCAGGTTATTTTATGAGTTCCAGCTTTTTGGTAAGTATCAACTAATATTCTAATAGTTTGCCCTTTTGTGTTAAGTATCTCGAGTTTTACATAACCAGAGGTTGGAATTTGATAACTAATAGTTGTTTCTGGATTAAATGGATTAGGATAATTTTGCCACAGTATAAATTTATCAGGTGAATTGATTTCTTTTTCAATATCAGTTGATTTATCGAAGTGAGCAATGACACTTTTCGATTTATTCATGGTTGTTGAAACCGGATTAGTTGTACTATTTATATTACCAGACCATTTTGAAAAGGTGTATTCTGCAAAAGGAGTAGCGATAATGGTAACCATAACTCCTTCATCAAACCAGCTGCCAGGTGTAGATGGAGAAACATTACCACCATTTGAAGGATTAACTTGCGTATGTAGGTAGTATTGAGTTTTGAATATAGCTTTGTAGGCGTTGTTTTTACCTACATTAATAGTATGGGTTCTTTCACCCTGATCATTCCAATATTGATAATGATATTGTACGTCATTGTTTGGTGTATAGGTAATAGGGACACTGATTGAATGAGAAGTTCCATAAGACCAGGTAAAATATTTTGGCGATACATAGGTTATGCTATCAACAGTTATTGGAAGTCCGGGAGGTTCAGTTGTAATAATGGTATTTTCTGTTGTATTAAAATGCGCTGTTATTATTTTAGAACTATCAATATAAAGTGAATCCGGATTTTTGTTACTGATTAAATCTCCACTCCAGGATGAAAAAATATAATTTTTTGTAGTATCAGGAACAGCGGTTACAGAAACATATATTTCTGCTTTATGCCAATTTCCTGGGGGAAAAAATTTAATTTCACCTCCCCATTCTGGGATGACAGAAGTTTGAATATGATATTGCTTATCCCATACAGCAATTTCAATTATTGGATTTTTAACAATTATAGAAGGAGAAAGAGAGTTACCACTATATGATCCTTGTCCAGTTCCTTTCCATTCTGAAAAAATATAGCGCATTGTACTGTTAATATAGATAGGTGAATTCACACTGATAATTGCATTTGTATTTTCTGTATACCATCCTTGTCCATAGGTTGTTCCTCTCTCAGAAATTACATCAACATAGTATTGAGTTTTCCAGGTTGCAGAAATTGTTTTTGGAGAGTTCATTTTAATATAAGCCAAGGTATCAGTTCCGGAATAGTCACCCTGCCATTTGTTAAAGATTTTTCGCGATTGATCATTTAGGTCTAGGTCAACATTTTTATTTATGGAAATTTGAGCTGTACTTCCTTTTTTATACCATCCATCCCCTTTAGGAGAGCCATAGATTGAATTAACGGTCAGATAATAATAGGTTTGGAAATTAGCGATCAATGTGTCTTGATTGGTCGGGACAATGTAGGTATGCTCCTGTGGTTTTCCATTACTCCAGGAGGAAAATTCATAATGATTGAATGCATCAGGATCTTGGGGAGAATTTACAGATATTGTGTGGGTAGTATGTTCAGTCCACATAAAAGTTTGGGGGGCTGAATATTCAATATTATCAGCAATAAATTTTAGACTGGTTGGATTTGTATCGATTGTTATTCCGGTTTTTAAACCAAATATTGCTTTTATTTGTTTTGGACTATCCATGCTTATGGTAGTTGGATTAATATCACCTTCAATATCTCCAGCCCAATGGGAAAAGAAATATTCATTTTTAGCAGATGCACTTATGGTAACATTTAGGTTTTCATCAATCCAGTTCCCTGGGGATGAGGGAACTATCTTACCTCCATCCTCTGGTTCTACTGAGGTTGATAAAAAGTATTGAGTCTCCCAGCTTGCTTTCTCAATTATAGGATTATTTAAAATAATAGTAGAGGAATTGTCAGTACCTGTATAAGAACCATTTCCTGTACCTTTCCATTTAATAAAAATATATTTTATGGTGTCTCCTATTGTCTGAATAACCGGTGTTACAGCAAAACTTATACTTGAACCTTTGGAATACCATCCCTGTCCTGAGGTGATTCCATGGTCTGAGATTAGTTCAATAAAATATTCAGTATTCCAGATCGGAGTAATTGTTTTAGGTCGGCTCATAGTGAGAGAGTCAGCGGTAGAATAGCCAGAAAAATCTCCTGACCATCTATTAAATATTTTTTTTGTAAAACCCTGTATATCGAGTTGATCAACAGAAAATCCAGCTTTTTCACCTGCATAGTACCACCTCTCTCCCTTAGGATTACCATAATTTGAATTAATTGTTAAATAGTATTGGAGTTTGTAATCTGCAGTTATAATGGTATTAACATCGGGTACAGTAAATACATGTTCTCTTTCCCTTCCATCACTCCAGTTGTTATATTCATATCTGATGCCAGTATTAATATTATACAATGAATCTGCTTTTATTGTATGGATTGAATTTTTTGCCCAGGTGAATTTGTAAGGAGCTGTATACTGTTTCCCATCAGCAGTAAAGGTGAGTCCGGCAGGATTTGTACTTATAGTTACTTCAATTGTTTGGGAGAAATTTGCTATTACAGAAGTTGGTGAAATTATATTTATTGAAGTCGGATTGTTAGTTCCTAAAATGTCTCCTGTCCAAAAAAGAAATTGATATGAATTTGCCGGTATGGCTTTGACTTCAGCTTGTGAATTTGCATTATACCAAAATCCAGGAGGTGCAGGGATTATATTTCCTCCTAGGTCAGGATTTACATGGGTGGAAAGAAAATATTGTAAAGTCCATTCTACTTTTTCAATAATTGGATTGTTCATTACCAGAGAGTGGGATTGATCTTCTCCTGTGTAAGAACCAGTACCTGATCCTTCCCAACCTGAGAAGATATAACGAGTTCCTTCACCTTCCGGAACAGTTGTAGAATTTACAGAAAATGTAGCAGTTTGGCCTATATTATACCAACCTTCACCTGTAACACTACCATGTCCGGAGTTTCTAACAGTAAGATAGTACTGGATTTCCCAACTTGCAGATATAGTTTTGGAATTATTCATTAGAATTGAACCAGAAGCAATTGTATTGGAAACATTCCCACTCCATCTTGTAAAGATATATCTGGTTGCACCCTGAAGATCTGGTGTAGTAACAGAATAATCGGCATATGAATTGGCATCATACCAGCCGGTACCTTTGGGGTAGCCATGTTCTGAATCAACTGTGAGATGATACTGTTTTGTTAAGGAGCATATTAAAGTTTCATTTTGGTCTGTAACCATATAATTTTGAGTTTGTTCCGCTCCGTTATTCCAAGAATTGAAAATGTATCTGGTGTCTTTGGCAGTATATTCCGGAGAATTTACAGAAATATTATGTATACTATTTTCTATCCATTCAAATGTCTCTGGGGCAGTATACTGTTCACCATCAACTATTATGGTCATGTTAGCAGGATTTGTTTTAATTGTAATATTAACAATTTTCAGAAAATTTGCAGTTACCTTATTAGGCTTTGTCATATTTATTGAGGTTGGATTATTATTAGTTGAAATGTCTCCACTCCATTCTGAAAATAAATAATCTGTTGTTGGCGTTGCTGATAATTGGATTTGTTGATTACTGTCTGTCCATTGACCGGGTGGGGTAGGGGTAGTACTGCCTCCTTGATCTGGATTTTTATCTAGGGAAAGATAATACTGAGTTTTCCATTCAGCATTTATTGTTTTTGAGGTGTCCATAAAAATTGATCCATTTGTATTTTGGCCTGAATAATCTCCAATCCAATTCTGGAAAATATATCTGGTTTGTCCATTTACATCAGGGGAAATGACAGAGAAGCTGGCCTGAGAATTTTTACTATACCACCCTTCTCCTTGAGGATTACCATTGGGTGAATTTATTTTTAAATAATGTTCAGTATCCCAGTTTGCTATCATTGTTTTAGGTTGATCCATGGTAATTACTAGAGAGGTGTCTGTACTGTATTTATCTCCTGACCAGTTGGTAAATGTATACCGACTATTTTGAGTTATATCTCTGGAATGTACTGAAATAGTAGCATCTTGATTTTTATCATACCACCCATCTCCTTGAGGATTTCCGTGATTACTTTTAATTTTTAAATAGAAAATTTCATTGAAAAAGGCAGTTAAAGTCTGGTTCGATTTTTGAACTTGATATTCATGATCCTTTTCCTCTTCATGACTCCAATGAGAGAAAATACAGCCCCTATTATTTTCTGGATATTGCAACGCATATACTGATAGGTTGTGAATGGAATATAATTCCCAGGAAAAAGTGTGGGGGCTAGTATATTCAAAGTTGTCTGCATAAAATTTTAAACCTGAAGGATTAGTTGATATGGTTATTTGAAACTTCGGTCGTGACATGATTGTAAGCTCGCCGTTATCAAAGGGATTATAAGACAGGATTATTTCATCTGATCCCGTTCCTCCTTCATCATCATAAAAATTTATAATTAATGTTTCTCCTGCATTCCAACCAGATGGAAAAGAGCTACATTGCACAACCCATATTCCAGAATCCGGATAGTAACTACATCCAGATGAAGATTCAGTGAGTTTTTCATTGCTACGTGAGGATATATAAGCTGTAAAAGTAATTTCCTGGGGAATAGTTTCATCAGAATATTTAAGATTACCATAAGTTAAATGTGGTATTTGAGATAATACCTTTATAGGATTAAATAAGAATAACAATCCAAAAATTATTATACTATGTAGGAAGTATTTTTTCATAACTACTCCAAAGAATTAGCGGACTAATAAAACTTTAATGGTTTTTGAGAATTTTCGAGTTGTCATATTAATAAAATATATTCCGCTACTCAATTGGTTATTAGTATCATTTTTCCCGTCCCATCTTATTGAATGATAACCTGCTTTTACCTTTCTATTGAATAATTCATGAATTTTTTGACCTTTAAGATTATATATAATTATTCTGACTTTAGAAGATTTTGGTATTTCATATTGTATTAAAGTTTCTTGATTAAAGGGATTTGGATAATTTTGTTTAATATCAAAATATTGTGGTATATTGTTTTTATTTGTTGTAATAATAATATCAGTTTTATCGGAGGGCTTGCTTGTGAGTTCAATTTTTATTGATTGTAATAATTTTCCTGCATTATTTTTAAAATCTACACAAAGTGTATCTTCCATTTTCCACCCAGATTGAAAATTACCAACTTGGGCTATCCAGAAAGAGTTTTGAATAGTACAATTTGGTGAGTTTTGATTAATTATTTCAAGTGGATTTGATGAAATATAAGCATCAAATTGGGTTATTTTATTTTTATTATTAATATCAGATAAATCCGAATCAATCTTACCCCATACTAAGTGAGGTATTTTTTTCCGTTTAAATAAGATTTCATGGTTAGATATTTTTTTAAGATTTTTGGGATTTCCGCCACCTGGCCACACTACATCAGCCGTTACATTAACTAAGTAGGAGTAACCAGCTCTAACATCAAAGTCAGAAAAAGGTAATTCTTTAATGTATTGTTTATAATATTGTTTTTTTGTATCCCAGTAAGCCACACTGTTACAAGCAGGAATATCTGATAATAATGAGGAAGCTTTTTTTATGTTGTATTTATTTAATGGTAGCATAATTTCATTAAAACAGGTACCAGATGTTGTGATAAGATCAAAGGTTGGTTCAGCAGGTATTCCAACTAGTGAAAATTCAGTATGGTTAGTAACATTTACATGATAGGGATATCCCATATTTACATCAAAATTATTTATATTTAAATTTTTTACATATTGAATATATGTTTGATTAACTGCATCCCATGTTGCTACTGAATTACAATATGGTATTATATTACAAAGATCACTGGCATTAGAGATATCTTCTGTTTTAAATGGAGTGGCAATAGAGTTGAAATTAGTAGTACTTGTAGTATATAAGCTATATTTGTATTTGCCTAGGATTGTAGATGGTTCACTTTCAGTTCCACTTGCGGATGTTATTTTATAAAAGATACTTGTAGAAGGAATATTATTTAATGTATCAATAAAATTTATAGTATTTGAGGAAAAGTCATTACACATAATTCCACTTCCAACTCTATTTGTACCATTAGTTGTATCAGGAATAAATTCAGGAATAGAATCACGATAGATGTTATAAAAACTGGCTCCTTCAACTGGAGTAAAAGCCATTTCAAAACAATTATTAATTTTTGTAATTGATATTGGTGTAGGGGGAAGTAGCTTTAAGCTCCCAATTTTTTCATAAGTCCAGTTATTAAAATTGTATACTGACTTTCTGCCATGTCTTTGTACTGTCATGATTTTATTATCCCACGAAATGATTTGTTCACCAATATTAGTTTCAGTATAAATTCTTTTAGGGGAATAGATTATTTTTTTACCATTAAATTGTGTTTTATCTCCTACATTCATAAGAGTATCACCATGGCTATTTATAAATTGAGTATTATATGAGGGTATTAATTGTGCATTATTTAAAATAGCATTTTTAAATTCATCATATGAATTATAATCAATACCAATAGTACATACTTCTATGGCAGATGCATCGGTTAACATTTTTATTGCTACTGCAACTTTTTCTTCTTTAAGAAAACGCCAATCAGATATAGTTTCATCAATATCAAAGACATTTCCTAGTCCACCAAAGTGAAGATAAGGATTATTTACTTTTGCTAACAAATAATTTTTATATTGATAACCTTCTTTTCCTAAAGCAAGTGATGTTTTTGTGTCTCCATACTCTGGTAATGATTCTGTGTCATTTATCCAGATTTTTATACCAGCTGTTGGAAATAAAATATTGGGGTAATTTATCTCTTCATCATTTGATGCAATATTAAGTTGCCACCCTCTATTCAGTACATATTCACTTCCTCCCATATTATAGAATTTTGTTACATAAGTCCATTTACTTCTGTCGTTGTTTAAACCACCAGCTCCATTGGATTCAATATTTAGATGCCAATAGTTATTTGGTTCATCATCAAAAATACCGATATCTTCTATTAATCCTGGTGGCCGGTAATCACTTACATAAGCATCATATAAACTTCCAAGCACAGAGCCATTAGGATAAGAACCTTTTCTCCAGTAAATCCATTGATATATATTAGGCTGACCAGCCATGACACTGTAAGGATAATTTCTACCAATCCAGCCTCCATGCAACTTGGCGCTAAAATCCATAGTTGAATCAAGTAAAAGTAAATCTAATAACATTTTTGCTCGTTTTTTAATTTCTTTATTAATTGAAAAATCATAAATTGTATATAGTGAAACAATTATAGCCATTGTATAATAACCATCTAGTTCATAATTTCCTTTATTAACTAAGAAATTAAACCTCCAGAACAACCAGTCCCTACTTATTTCATAAGAATTATAATAATTACCTGGTGTATATGTTCTATTATTATAACTGAATTGTGGTAGATCTGAGCTAGAAGGATAATAAACACTAATATTTTTATGATGTTGTGAATATAAATATCTTAACGTATAGTCATACATTTTATTATTAAAATTATATTTATTAAAAACAGATTTTCTAATAAAATTTAAGAATTTATTTTCAAGAAAAATACTATCAGATTTTGATATTATATTACCATATTGATATAGAACTCTATATAAAAGTACACAGGTCAAATCCCAATTTGTTCTCCATCTCCAAAGATAAGGTTCTCCTGGTTCACCCACTGTACCCCAAAATTGTATTATATCATGTATTTTTTGAGCTTTGGTTGTATCATTATTTTCTAACCAGGCCCAGATACTTTGACCACCATGTTCATATCCGTTGCCGTTTTTTCGTAAATATTCATCTTTATTTAATTCTACAATTGAAGATTTTGTTTGGGCATTATTGGAATTAATTAGGAATAGCAGGAGAAATAACAAAGTTATTTTTTTTACTATTTTAAATATGTTGTTTTTCATAAAATTTTTTAATTTTTTATTTGTTGATTTTAAGTCATTATGTATTTATTTTTACCAGTAGATTTTTATTTAATATCATATTTTTTGTTTATTTTTGTTCCAATACTGTCCTGTCTCAAGTGTCGGAATATAGTACCGATGTTTCCCGCAGAGGCACCGCTGCCGCTGCGATGTTGGAAATTTCTGTTGGTGCCCGGGCGGAAGCCCTGGGGGGGGCCTTTGTGGCAATTGCTGATGACCCTTCGGCCTTATACTGGAACCCTGCCGGAATTACAAAGATAAAATCT
>CAYUAG010000015.1:29651-33612 GCA_964442615.1 uncultured bacterium | reverse complement strand
TTTTTTTTAATTTATATTTTTTTATTATTTTAAATTCTTTATAATTATAAATATTTAAAAAGATAATTTTTTATTATGTTAAATTTATTAATTTATAATAAATATTCTAATTATAAATTAAACATAGTGTTAAATTTTTTGTGCAATAATTGAGCCAGTTTATAAATTTTTAATTTTACTTGACAATTTAAAAATTTATTAAGAAATTATCCAAGATTTTAATTTACCCATTTTATTCAACTTAAGTTAGAGGTTAACGTGGTTATAGGTGTCACAGGTGGTATTGGCTCAGGTAAGAGCTTATTCAGCAGGAAGCTTAGTAAGTTAGGAGTTTATATCATCAATGCTGATAAAATTGCAAGAGAGTTAATTGATAAAAATAAAATGCTCCAGATGAAGATAGTGGATAAATTTGGTTCTGAAGTGTTTGATAAGGAAGGGAATTTACAAAGAAGAAAACTTGGGCAACTAGTATTTGCTAACTCACAACTTTTAAAACAATTAAATGTGATTATTCATAAATCACTCCTTAATGAAATAAACAAGCGTATTGATAGTATACTAAGCAAAAACAGTCAGAGTGTGATTGCAGTAGATATGGCGATTATCTTTGAAATAGGATCTGAATCGATGTTTGATTATATTGTGACTATAGATGCACCCTTAAACTTGAGAATTAAATGGTTACAAAAAAATCGAGGTTGGACAAAGAAGGAGATAATGGATAGGATTAATTCACAAATGGATGTTGAAAAAAAAATTGAAAAGAGTGATTTTATTATTAAAAATTATGGATCTATAAAAGATATGACTTCTAAAGCTTCTAAATTTTTACGTTTGATTAATTCATTGTCAAGTAGGATGAATCAGTAATTAAAAGAATTGGCAGTATTCTGAAAATTGTGTTAATTCTCAGAAATAAAAAATCGAATTTTCATTAACAGAATAAATACAGTATATAGTTAATGGACATTCAGGTTTTTTTTATAAATACTTAAAAAATATCTATTAATTCTGGAAGTTCATACCTAAATCCTATTAGAATTCGGATTTTGGGGAGAAATTATATTATTTTATCTATATATTAAAGATAGAATATTAAAAGAAAAATTTTACTGCTATTTAATATTAATAGTTAGATCATTGATAATAAGCTTTTCTAAAATACTTTACTGCTAACTTATAATTAGGTATTGATTATTTTTTTTGTTGTGCTTCTGAACCATTCATTGATTTTTATAAAACATTCAGAATTTTAGATGGATATTATAGTTGGGGAAAAATGAACACTTAACAGATAAAAGTGGTAAAATATTGACCTTATTTATAGATATTAATGATTAACTAAATTTTAAATAAATTTAGTTAAAATAAGGAATTAGATTTTATTTTTTTTTATTGGTCTGATTTTTGCTAAATTTTTTAAGTGAATAAAATGAGATAAATAATCTCAATTATTCCTTTCCTCATTTCCTCCTTTTTTTAAATAGCCGTTGTCTTTTAAAGACAACGGCTAACCTCTCATTTTTATTATCAATATACTTGATTTTAAAATGATAATTTTGTACTTTTAATTATATTTATGATAATATATTAAGAAAGGATGTATTATGAAGATTCTTAATTATGATGTGATGACACCTTCAAAGGTTGATGATAAAGAAGCAAAGGGTGTAACAATTCGATGGTTAATATCAAAAGAAGATGGTGCTGAAAATTTTGCTATGCGTTTTTTTGAAATAGAGCCTGGTGGAAAAACACCTCTTCATAGGCATAAACATGAGCATGAGGTTTTTATTATCGAAGGAGAGGGTGTAGTATGGAAAGAGGGTAATGAGGTATCAATAAAACCAGGAACAGCTGTTTTCGTCCCCCCTGAGGAAAAACATTGTTTTATTAATAACAGTCAAAATAAATTAAAGTTTATCTGTTTGATTCCAAATATTAATTAATAAAGGAGGATAGTATGAAATTATTCAATTATAAATTTATAATTTTTATTATAATACTAATTTGTTTTAGCTCTCTGCTAGTAAGTTGGGCTGAGCAGAATATAGTTAATCCAGAACAATATTTTGGTTTTCAGCCTGGAACAGATAGAAAATTGATTGATTATGGAGAGCTTATTGGTTACTTGAAAAAGGTTGACCAAGCTTCACCACGATTAAAACTTATTAATATTGGAGAGTCTCCACTTGGAAATTCAATCTATATTGCTTTTATCTCTTCAGAAGAGAATCTTAATAATCTTGAGAGATTAAGAGCGATTAATAAGAGACTTGCTCTTGATCCGAATATTCCCAATAAAGAAAGAGAAATACTCATTAGACAAGGGAAGGTATTTTTCCTGGCTACTTTATCTATGCATTCTGGAGAAGTAGGTCCGTCACAATCTGCTCCCTTAATTGCTTATGAATGGGTGAGTACAAATGATCCGGAAAAACTTGAAATGCTTAACAATGTTGTATATATGATGGTACCCTGCCATAATCCAGATGGAATGAATATGGTTGTAAATCATTATAGAAAATATAAAAATACAAAATATGAAGGTTCTTCAATGCCTGGAATATATCATAAGTATGTTGGACATGATAATAATCGTGATTTTGTAAATCTTACTCAAAAGGATAATAAAGCTATTTCACGTATCTTCAGTACAGAGTGGTATCCCCAGGTTATGATTGAGAAACATCAGATGGGTTCTACAGGTCCTCGATATTTTGTTCCACCCATGCATGATCCTATTGCTGAGAATGTACCAGCAGAGATCTGGAACTGGACCTGGATATTTGGTTCAAATATGATTCAGGAGATGACTAAAGAGGGTTTGGAGGGAGTCGCCCAACATTATGCTTTCGATGATTACTGGCCTGGATCCACAGAGACATGTATATGGAAAAATGTTATTGGAATGCTTACTGAATGTGCGAGTGCTAAATATGCTACTCCAGTATATATCGAATCAAATGAACTTCAGGTACGAGGAAAAGGATTAGGTGAGTACAAAAAAAGTATCAATATGCCAAAACCATGGCCTGGAGGGAAGTGGGGATTGAGTGATATTGTACAGTATGAAGTAGTATCAACCAGAGCTATTATTCAAACAGCTTCTTTGCATCGTAAAGAGATATTGGAAGTGAGAAATGATCTTTGTAAAAAAGAGGTTGAACGTGGCAATAATACTCCTCCATATTATTATGTTCTCCCCTTGGATCAGCATGATAGAAGTGAAATGGTGACATTAGTTAACCTGTTGAAAGAACATGGTGTTAAGGTTTATTTTTTATCAGAGGATAAAATAGTAGAAGATAGATATTTTAGTAAAGGAGATATTGTTATTCCTCTGTCTCAAGCTTTTCGGCCCTTTATTAAAGAGGTTATGGAAAAACAGTATTATCCAGAAAGACATTATACACCTGAAGGAAAGATGATCAGACCATATGATATTACCAGTTGGTCCCTTCCTCTGCATCGGGGAGTAGAAGCATGTGAAGTTAATTGTAGAGATAAGAAATTGGAAGCATTATTGACCTTAATTGATAAGACATTCACTTTGGAAAATGATATTCCGGAGTATTACAGAGCAGTGGTTTTTACGGTAGACAATAATGAAAGTTTTAAAATAGCATTCCAGGCTGAGCAAAAGGATTTGGATGTCTATAGATTAGAGAATTGTATTGAAATTGAGGATAATACTATTCCTAAAGGTAGTTTTATAATTTATAGAACCGAGAGTAATTATAAAGAGTTAAGCACTATTATTGAAAATTTGGAAGTTCCACCAATCTATGTTAAAGAAACTCTTGATTTTCAGATAAAAGCATTGAATATACCTAGAATTGCTCTTGTTGAGACTTATTTTCATGATATGGATGCTGGTTGGACACGTTATGTTTTGGATAGTTATTCTTTGCCTTATACAGTAGTTCGTCCAGGAGAGTTTAAAAAAACAGATTTT
>CAYUAG010000015.1:0-29551 GCA_964442615.1 uncultured bacterium | reverse complement strand
TATTTGGATGTTCCCAAAAATCGATCCATGAAAGAGTGTTAACAGTAGATACTCATGTTGATACTCCTTTTATGTTATCAAGACCTGGCTGGGATATTGGTGAATCTCATACTCCTAATAAGAACAGAGTAGATTTTCCTCGCATGAAAGAGGGTGGCTTGGATGCAATCTTTTTTGCGGTTTTTATAGGCCAGGGTCCAAGAACTCTGGAAGGAAATGATAATGCCAAGCAGCAAGCCTTAAACCTTTTTGATCTTATACATAAAGCTGTTGAAAATCATTCTGAACTGGCAGAAATAGCTTACACACCTGATGATGCTTATAAGATTGAGAAACAAGGGAAAAGGGCTGTCTATATTGGCATAGAAAATGGTTACACCATTGGAAATGATATGTCCTTGCTCAAAAAGTATTATGATCTTGGGGCTCGGTATATCACCTTGTGTCATATCTGGAATAATGATATCTGTGATTCTTCTACAGATAAACCAGAACACCATGGATTAAGTGATTTTGGTAAACAAGTAGTCCAGGAAATGAACAGGCTGGGTATAATGATAGATGTATCTCATATTTCAGATAAGTCCTTTTATGATGTAATCGAATTTTCTAAAGCACCTGTCATAGCTTCTCATTCATGCGCGAGAGCTATTTGCAATAATCCAAGAAATTTGGATGATGATATGTTAAAAAAATTAGCTGAAAATAATGGAGTTATACAGGTATGTATGGTTCCCTTTTATGTAAAAGAGATGAAATCTAATCCGGAAAGAGAAAAAGCTATTAAGAAGTTAAGAGAGAAGTACAGAAATTTTTCTGATTTAACTGAAGAGGAACAGGAAAAAGTTTACACTGAATGGGATGCTATGAATAAACAATATCCTCCTAATCTTCCAACGGTTTCGGATTTTGCTGATCATATTGATCATATTGTTAAAGTTATAGGTATAGATCATGTAGGTATTGGAAGCGATTTTGATGGAGGAGGAGAGCTGAAGGATTGTCAGGATGTAAGTGATTATAAAAAAATAACTCAAGAATTTATTGAACGAGGCTATACTGATAAAGATATTGAAAAGATATGAGGGGGTAATTTAATGAGAGTTTTTAAGGAAGTTAAAACTGTAGCTGAGAATATGATAAATTAATTAAGTTAATATAAATGGCCTCTAAGTTAAATAAAATTATAAATTGATGAGATTGGTGGTTTATTACAAACCAACTTATATAATTCTGTATTAAGTAATGCAATTTGAAAAGGTAATATAAGTTTAGCAAAAATAATTAAATAGATTGTATGTTTTATTAATATATTATTTCAGGCATGAAAATTGCTTGATTAGATTTTGATAAAAAATAGAAATTTGATTTTTTTATAGTGAAAACAGTGTATATGTTTATTAATAAATTAGAATTAAAAAAATTATTAATTTCAGCATTTCTTTTTTTCTTTTTTATAGGATGGAATGTATGTTTAGCAGAGATTACCTTAGCTGTTTTAGATTTTGAAAATAATAGTATATTCAATTCTGATGATTATGATCCTCTAAAAGCTGGTATTGCTGAGATGATGATCTCAGAGTTGACTAGGATTAAGTCAGTTGAAATAGTTGAACGCCAAAAATTACATGCCATACTAGATGAACTAAAGATGGCCCAATCAGGCTTAACTCACAATAATTCTATACAAGCTGGTAAAATAGTAGGAGCGGATTATCTCGTTTTTGGCAGCTTTATTGTTACTATGGATGATAAAATTAGAATTGACACTCGAGTAGTTGAAGTTGAAACAGGATTAACAGTAAAGGCTGAGGAGGTTACAGGAAAAACAGATAAACTTCTTTTCTTGATTCAAAAACTTGGAGAGAAAGTAATACATGAGATAGATGAGAAATTATGGGAAAATGAAAAGACTACATTTGTAAAAGGGCAGAAATTGGATATAAATGCAGTTATCTGGTTTTCAAAGGGTGTTGCATACAGGGATATGATGGAATTTGATGAAGCAAAAAATTGTTTTCTTAATGCATTAAAGATTGAACCTAAATATAAACAGGCTAAAGAAGAAATTAAGCAATTATCAGATAAAATAAAATAATGTGGGAGGTTTACGTGAGGCTATTAAAAATTTCAGTAGTATTGTTCTCCCTTTTATTGTTAGGGTGTTCTTCCTCAAGGTTTATGGAAGCTGAACAGTTAGTGAAAAATAGAGAGTATCAGCAAGCAATTCGAGAATATATTAGTATGCTTCAACCTCATGTTCGCGATGGTAAGAGATATATCTATTATGATGAAGAGGTATATACTAGAATTGGTGTTTTATTTTGGTATATGGGAAGGTATGAGTCATCATTCAAAATATTAAGGTTAGTATTAAATAAAAGTCAATATTACGGAAAAGCTTTGTTTTATTTAGGCTTGGTTTATGAAAGTATGGATAATAATAGAAAAGCGTTAGAGGTATATAGGACTTATTATAATTTAGATAAAGGTAATTATTATAGGACTGCTATGTTAAGCAGATTAGATTTCATAGTACAACATATGATTACTGTGGAGATTCAGGAAGCTTTAAGAAAAGAAAAGAGTATTTTTATTGAAAATTTACCTGATAAAAGCTTAGCAGTTTTATATTTTCTTAATTTGAGCAATGATCCAAAGTGGAAGCCTTTACAAAAAGGTCTGGCTGAAATGATCATTACAGATCTATCTCAGGTTGAGGAGTTAAAGGTGGTTGAAAGGATAAAATTAAATTATCTTATGGATGAACTTCAATTAGATGTTTCTGGTATCGCTGAGGAAGAAAATTTCACAAGAGTTGAAAAATTACTTGGTGTCAAGAATCTTATTAAGGGTTCTTATATGATCACTCCTACGGATGAAGTTTTACTTGAGGCAAATATTTTCAAGCCTTCTACTGATTTAATGGCAAGGGCTGCAAGTTATGAAGGCAAACTTTCTGAACTTTTCAGACTAGAAAAAGAACTTGTTTTGAAGGTGATTAATTATTTTAATATAAGATTAACTCCTGAACAGAGAAGTAAGATTTTTGAGATTCCAACTGAAGATATGGAAGCATTTATGAATTACTGTATGGGTCTTGAAGCTATGGACAGGGGAGATATGATAAGAGCACAAAAATTTTTTCAAAAAGCTATATATATTGACAAAGATTTTCAGGAAGCAAAAGATAAGATGATATTACCTCGAATTTGGGAAGCTACACATAGTGAAAACAGAATAAGAGTTGCTACTGAAGTTGATAATTATGCAGATGAAATGGCTAAAAGAAGGCTAGAAGATCCGTATATTAGATTACGAATGGTGAGTACAATAAATCGAATGCGGTGGATGGCAGGAAAACAAAATGCTGAATTCATACCAAAGGAAGAATTTAGACGTTCATTCGTAGAAGCAGAGAGAGTTTTGTCATTGTTGCCAGAGAGATTAGATACGCCTCCCGCGCCTCCTGGAAATTAAAAAAATGATAAATAATTTAGGAGAAAATATATGCGACATTCTCGTATATTTTTATTTTTAATAATATTCTTATTATCTTTGTCATCTGTATTTGGTCAAAGTTCTGACAATACAGAATTAATTGGTAGATGGGGTTATGGTCATTGTAAGGCAATAGCTCGTTGGCAGGACACATTTACATTTATTGGTAACGGAAGTGTTTTAGAAGTTTATGGTTATAATATCGGAAGTTCTGAATTGGAGAAATTTGACCAGATTCTTCTAGCAGGAGAAATAGTTGATATTGGAGTCCATGATGTAACTACCACAGATGATCAAGTAAATCTTTGTGTAGCTTGTGAAGACACTGGTTTTCAGATGGTCTTTTTTTATCATAAAGGAATTAATAAAGGGACATTTGATGCCAGTACATATGTAAAAGATACTGATGGTTGTGCTCAAGGTATAACCTGGGATGAGGAAGATTATATTTATGTAGCTGATGGTGAAAATGGTTTGGTAATTTTTTATGCTCAAGAAGCAACAAATCCAGAATTTATTGAAAATGTTAAAACCAAGGGATATGCAAGAGATGTTTGTGTGATAAACGATAGCTCCGTAGTTGTAGCTATAGACACATGTGGTTTACAGTCAATTAGTCTGGAAAGAAATGCTCAAAATAAAATTATAACTTTACAAAGTGCTGATACTCTTGAGATCCCACCTAATTTTTCATCCTCATTGTATCCTGATAAATCTCAACCCACTGCATATGAGTTGTTTACACTTGATAATAATACCTATGTTGCTGCAGGGTGGGGAGGTTTACGAATGATTAATGCAACAACTCCTCATAATTTAGTAAGTTTAGGATATTGGGTAAATTCTGGACCTGTAAATGTAATCAGTGCTAGTGTATGTAATGATTATGTTTATATTTTAGGGATAGATGCAGAGGACGACCCGGGATTGTATACTCATATTGATATATCTGGTGGTGTTCTTGATCCGGATAGTTCCTATATTTATAGGTATAATAATCTTCAGCACTTAGAAAAAATCATAGTTAATAATGATACTGCTTTTGTATGTGATGGATTGGGGGGATTCAAGGTTTTAGAATTATTTGATGGAAATTCTATTCCCATTCATCCTGCTGAGATATACTATTTTAAAACTTCTGATTATACCAATGATGCAGTAATTTCAGGTAATTATTGTTTTACTGCTTCCGGAAAAACAGGTATTAAAATTTTTGATACAAATTTTACTCCTCCTAATATATATATGGAACCCATTGATAGTCTCAATACTCCTGGAGATGCATTGGGAATATGTTTTAATACTAACAAAATATATGTAGCTGACGGGATGCAAGGTTTGTCAATAATTAATTTTAATAATTTTCCCTATAATCCTTATATTTGGTCTACTCCTCAATTGGAAAATCAAACTGACTCCTGTTATGATGTTGATGTTAGTATTAATGGTTATGCATTTTTAGCATGTGGTGATGATGGTTTTAGGGTGATTGATGCAAGATATCAACCCTCTGAATTGACTTCTATAGGGAGCCCTTTTAATACACTTAATAGTACTCAGGCTGTTAAGGTTTCAGATGATAGGGTAATAGTTGCAGATACAAGTGGAGTATTTGTTTATGATATTTCTGATCTTCCCAATAGTATACATTTGACCTATTCCCTTGAAACTCCTGCCGAAGAGTTGGAACCTTTAGGAATAGATGCAAGAGGAGATAGTCTGTTTATAGCTAATGGAAGACATGGTTTATATTTTTGGAATCTTACAACTGATTCTTTCTCACAATTAGCAGTAACAACTGGAAAATGTACAGATGTTATTATTAACAAGAAAACTATATATATAACTGATTCGAAAAAAGGACTTAGAATCTATGATCTTTCTCTTCCTGATACCTTATTAAAAACAGGAAAATACTGGACTAATGAAACAGCTCACCGGATTGATATTTCAGGTAATAATTTATGTATTGCTGACAAAGAAGATGGTTTGTATATAGTAGAAAGTTTAGTTAGACCAGAAATATCCCTTTCCTCAACAGATATTGAATTTGGTACTGTTCCAGTTGATGAGGAAAGAACTAGGATTTTGTGGATAGAAAATAGTGGAAGTACTTTGTTGAAAGGAAGTATTAGTATCTCTGGTGAAGATTCTCTTTTCATTTGTTATCCATCTGAGTTTAAAGTACCTCCAGGACAAATTAAAAAAGTTTTAATAAAATTTGTACCTACTGAGCAGTTAACTCTTGGTCAAAATTATAGTAAGATAGTAAATGTTATTTCTAATGATCCTGATGATGAGAATATCGAGATCACTTTTTCTTTTGAAAGAGGATTTCCCATTGCTAAAGTAGCATATCAATCAGATATATTTACAGTTGGATTATGGCATTTCAATGAACAGAGCGGCGGTATAGCTTTTGATAGTTCTCCAAATTATTTAAATGGAACCTGGACTAATATTAATTCTTCAAGTAATGGTAAATATGCCAGATGTTATCAATTTGGTGGGCCTCAGGATCCTGCCCATGTGGAAATTCCTTATCATGAAGATTTAAATTTTATAGATACTCCCTTTACTGTAGAACTATGGTTTAATATAATAAAAAAACCGAAAATAACAGATCCAAATAAATTTGCTATATTAGCATGTCGTGGTAACCATCCAAACAGGCAGTTTGAATTGTTTTTGGATCCTGATAATGGAATTGTGGGGAGAGTTTATCATTCAGTATCAAATGATGATGAGGTTGCTACAGGTTCCTTGGACGAGCTCAAAGTCAATCAATGGTATCATGTTGCCTTAACCTGGAATCGAGATTCACTTAAAATATATTTAAATAGTGTATTAAAAGACAGTAAGTTTGTAAACGAGAATCTAATTGATCAGAATGTTGCTAAATTATCAGTAGGAGCTGCAACTACCCAGTCAGCACCTTTTCAAGGTTTAATTGATGAGGTAAGAGTATCAATAGTAGATCGTCTACCTTGGGAATTTAATGTAAGTCGATCTTATTTATATGTGAAAGAGGATACATTATTTTTTAGCAATATACTTTATGGAAGAAAAAGAAACATTCCAATGTATTTTAGTAACAAAGGTGGTGAAGAAATTGAAATTACCAATGTTTCTTCCTCTTCTCCCCAGATTAGTTTTTCTCCTCAGATTTCTGAATCTTCACCTATGCTGGTTGAGGCTGGAAAAAGCAGTGTAATTTGGGTGGGCTATACAGCTCAAGTATATGGAGATTTTGAATCTGAAATAACAATTGAATCTAATGATCCTACTTTTCCACAGAAAAAAATTCCTTTTAAAGGAAAGTGTGTGGTCTCTCCTGAGTTAGGCACATATACAACAGATCCATTTACCTTGGGATTGTGGCATTTTAACTACCTTTCAGGTCCGACCGGGAGAATGATTATTCCGGATTCATCCAGTAATGGTATGAATGGGATTTGGAATGGATTGCAACCAGGTACCGCTGTTGCCCGGTTTGATAAAGCAATTTATCTGGATGGGAATGATGATTTCTGTTTTATGGAAAGTGTTGAAGGGCACTTACTAAATTCCAGATGGGGAGGATTTACGGTTGAAGGATGGTTTTATCTTGATCCAATTACAGTAGGAAAAGAAGTTTTGATTAAAAGAGGAATAAATGAAGACAATCAGTTTGGTTTGTTTATTGATGAAGATGACAAGGTAGTTGGTAATATTTATAATAATAATAAACAAAAATTTGAAGTTGTAAGTAATAATCCGCTTGAAAGTGAGAAATGGTATCACCTGGCTTTGGTAATGTATAATGATTCTCTTTTAAATCTTTATATTGATGGAAGTGTTGTTAGTAGTTGTTTAGTGAGTGGAGAATTTATATCAAATACTGAATCGATTGACACCCTTTCAGTTCTTATTGGTGGAGACTGGAAAAGCAATAATTGTTTTCATGGCTATATCGATGAAATAAGATTATCATCTGCTCCTAGATTACCTTGGGAATTCAGTGTTAGAAGTGCAAGTATTGTTGTTAGTTCTACTGAAGTTGATTTTGGAAATGTTTTAGCAGGGCAGCAGCGAATATTAAAATATTGGATTAGTAATGGCAGTATGGAAGATACTCTTAAAGTTTGGCCTATTAATATTGGAAATCTTGAATTTTTCTCTGTACCTGCAGGCACTTTAAAAATTGCTCCTTATGGAGATGAAAGTGAAATGCAGAGTAAAGCTGTAAGTATAACATTTGCTCCTTCAGAATCAGGTAGTTTTAATGAAGAGCTTTCTTTTATTTCAAATGATCCAACCTATTCTAATGAGAATTTTAAAATTTCTCTTATGGGAGAAGGATTCATAACCAGACAAACAGAGGCTTACGGATCTGATGTATTTACAGGAGCTTTATACCATTTTGAAGAGGGGATAGGAGAGCAATCAGTTGATTCTTCTGGGTATGAGGGAGTTGCTGAGTTATATAATATCAATTGGACTGAATCTGGTAGATTTGGTAAAGGAATAGAATTCACTAGTATAAACAGTGAAGTTAGGATTACTGACGTTCCCTATCAGATTTTTAATAATTCAACCATTACCACTGAGTTTTGGTTTAATATGAATTCAATACCTACTAATAATATTAATATGTTGATGGATATAGGTGAGGAGGATACAAATAATGTTAAAATATTTTTTCATTGGCTTCATGGTTTGGTTGCAAAAATTTGGGATTCAAACGGGATTGTAACTCAGTTACAAACTGATAATTTAGATTTTTTTATAACCAAGCGATGGTATCATAGTGCATTGATTTGTGATGGTGATTCTTTAAGGTTATATCTTAATAACAAATGTATGGATAGGGAAGAATTAAAAAATCAAATAGATTTTACTGATATTGGTTCAATAAAAGTAGGAAAAGAGGAAGTAGGATCAACAAGTTATTTCAGAGGAATTATTGATGAGATAAGATTTTCAAATATTGATAGACAACAGTGGGAGTATAATATAAAACCCAGAGAATTGGTTGTATTTCCTCAAACAATTCAATTTCCTCCAGTAAGAACAGGAGTATCTAAAAATCTTGATCTATGGGTAGCAAATGAAGGAGATGAATTTTTAAATGTTACTATTACAACTGGATTGGATGAAGAGTTAACATTACCGGATTCTATCTCACAAGATGGAAGTATAGATACAACTTTACTGGGAAGAAGTTATTTAAAGGTACCTGTGATTTATACTCCTGTGACTGATGAAATAAGTGATATCTGGACTATTACCAGTAATGATCCTGATAATGAGGCAACAAATATTAATATTGCTGGTAGCAGTTCGAGTTCTTTAAATGTTTCTTCCTATATTACAGATGCTCATACTGTCGCATTATATCATCTAAACAGAGTTGTGCAGAATAATATTATAGAGGATAATTCAGGTAATGGAAAAGATGGTTCTTTGATGAATGGCAGTATAGGTGAGGGGTATTTTAATAATGGTATTGTATTTAATGGAAAAGAGACCAGGATTGAAGTACCTTATAGTCAGGCACTTGCATTTGATTTTGAAAAGGAGAATTTCACTATTGAATGTTTCTTTAAAACTGATACAATATCTCAGACTTTGATTTCCAGAGGAGTTAAAACCAGTAATAATGATATTAATTACAGGATATATATAAACAAAAGGGGAAGAATTACAGTAGATGGATTTGGAACATTCGATCCAAATGTAAGTGATAATGCCTGGCATCATGTTGCAGTCTCATACAATCGTTTTACTGGAGAAGGGAGTATATTTATTGATGGTGAGGTCATAGAAAAAACTGAGTGGATAGAACTTCCTGTCAATTTAGATGAAAAGCCCTTGATTATTGGTGCTCATGAGCTAGCAGGAGGAACTTACTCAGGGTACTTTAAAGGGAATATTGATGAGGTAAGGATATCTAATTTGTCAAGAAAGCAATTGGAATTTTCCATGGGAGATTTTAATGAAGAATTTGATATTAAAATTGAATCTACCAATCCAGATCAACCTGAATATAATAAAGATCTTGTATTAGATATAAAGGTCTCAAGTGAATTAAATGTAGAGAGTGTTCGTCTATATTATAGAGCTGGGGGAAGTACTGCATATTCAAATGTTACTGCATCTGCCATTAATGATTCAACCTATCGTTGTACTATTCCTGCTGAAGAAGTGAAACTTACTGGTTTAGAGTATTATATTAATATAACAACTAATCAAGAGACATTAACAAGTCCAAGAATAGATCCAATCGATAATCCGGAAGCGTTATCTGTTCGTCATTCTGGTCTTAAGGCTCCGGTTGTAATCCCACATAGAGAATGGAAAATGTTTTCCATTCCTTTTAAATTAGATAATAATGATGTAGAGAATGTATTAGAAGATGATTTGGGATCTTACAATCCATATAGATGGCGGCTGTTTTACTGGAAAGATGGTAAGTATAGAGAATGTGTGCCTCCCGATTTTTATTTTAATCCAGGTGAAGCGTATTGGATTGAAACACATCTTGAAAAGACTTTTGACATAGAATCTGGAAATACCATTACAACTAGTTCAAATTTTGAAATAAAATTAGACTCATCATCTGTTGATACTACAGGATTTAGTGATGGATGGAATATGATTGGAATTCCTTTCAATTTTACAGTAGATTGGAAAGATTGTAGTATATCATCGCCATCAATTAAGGGACCGTATTTTTGGGATGGTGAGCAATATCTACCTCCAGAGAAAATTAAAGAGTTAGAACCCTGGAAAGGATATTTCTTCTGTAATCAAAGTACCAGTAAGGCAACTTTGATTATTCCCCCAATAAAATCAAGTATTGAATTAGATAAGGGAAGGTTGGAAAAAATAAAAAGCAATTTTGATTTAGCATCTGAGGAATGGTTATTTAGACTAGAGGTTAGATCGGATGTGTTTAAAGATATTTATAATTTTGCAGGAGTAAAAAGGGATGCTATTAATGGATGGGGTAAATATGATCAGCCTGAACCTCCTCCAATCAAGAAAAGTATTGCTTTGTATTTTAATCATAATGACTGGGGGGAGCATAATGGGCAATATTGTTCAGATTATCAGGAAGTTGGTGAAGAAGGTTATATTTGGAATTTTGTTGTAGATAATAGTACCAATAATAAAACCTATGATATAAATTGTATTCTGTATAATACATTACCAGAGAATTGGTGTGCATATATTTTCGATCTTGACAGAGGAGTTGCTAAAAGTCTATTGGAAGATGATAACTGGAAGATAAACGCTGAACATAATGCTCCAAAGTTACATCATTATAAATTGGTTGTGGGTACAGAGGAGTTTATAAAAGAAAATAGTGATGATATACCTCTTGTACCAGTGAAATTCGAACTCTCCCAGAATTTTCCCAATCCATTTAATAATACAACTTTGATTAAATATGGACTACCTGAAAATTGTAAAGTTGAGATTATTATCTTTAATTCACTGGGTCAGAAAGTGCGGGAATTACTCAACAAAAAACAAAAGAGTGGAGTTCATTTTGTGGAATGGGATGGACGAGACTCAATAGGATTATATGTAGCAAGTGGTGTTTATATTTGCAGATTAAAAACTCATACGAGAATGAAAGTCCATAAGATGGTATTTATTAAATAGGATCTTGCAAAGTTAGCAATGGAGAATATCTATGAGACATAAAATTTTGTTAATAATTGTATTATTTGTATTTTGCGGTCAATTATTTGCTCAGGAAGAAGTCCTCCCAATACAGAGAAGGAGATTTGTGTCAGTAGGATCAAGCTTTCATATTTGGAAGAGACAAACCGCTCCTGCTGTAACTCAGATTTCTTTACCCTTTTCATATATTTATCCTGCTAGTGAACGTTTTACTTTTTCAATATCAAATACACCTGCTGTTTCTTGGTGGTTTGGTGATTATAAGGTTTTTGGTCTTTCTGATACCTGGATCAATACAAGCTGGTTAATTATTGAAGAAAGATTATTACTAAATATTGGAATGGCACTTCCTACTGGTAAAACACATCTTGATGAATATCAGTTTCAAGTTGTAACCGAGGGATTAACCAAGAATATTTATAGATATAGTTTACCAAATTATGGTCAGGGTTTTTCTTTTCGTACAGGTATGGTGTATTCTGTACCCTTAACTGAGAATATAGTATTTGGTATAGGTGGACAATATATGTATAATTCTTCCTATATTCCTGTAGAATATGATATTGGTATTGAAGAAAAAGAAAATTGGGAAGTTAAATATAAACCTGGTGATTTTGCTTCTGTAAATATGGGAGTTGATTTTTCTTTAAATGATAATATGAAATTAATGTTTGATTGGTTTTATACCTATTATTTTAGTGATATGCTTGAAGACAGCCTTTTATACCGAGCAGGAGGTAAAACATCTCTGAACGCAGGTTATTTTTATAGATTTGATGAGAAATATTTTTGGCTATTTTTACAATATCGTCAGAGAACCAGAAATACTGAGTTGAGAAATTTTAGATTGGAATATTTAGATTCAAATAATAAGTATCAGTTAGAAATTGATATGATATTGAAACCTGTCGAATTTACTCAGGGTGATATGTTGTTGTTTGGGGATTATCGATATTATGGTAAGAGTGAAGCTTTAGAAACAAATGATTATCTATATGGTGGAGGTGCAGGTTTCATATATGAAGTCAATAAATATCTGAGGTGGGATATAAGACTTAAGTATTTAATTGGACAAGTTGGGGGGGTAAGTGCTAACGGATTTGAATTATCGTTTATTTTACAATATGAATTTTGATGAATTTTTTTATTAGTTACTTTATGTGTACCTGCCTTAGTTGGATAGTATGTATGAATAATCGGGCTTAAATAATAGTTGACTTTTAAAATAATAATAATTATATTTTTTCGTTTTAATTAATTGGTTATAATTCATAAAGGAGATTACATTGGCTCATAAAATTACTGAAGAATGTATTATGTGTGGCGCCTGTATTGATGAATGTCCCGAAGAAGCCATTACTGAAGGTGACGAAATTTGTGAGATTGATCCGGAAAAATGTACAGATTGTGGTTCTTGTGTAGATGTATGCCCTACTGATGCAATTATTGAGGCTTAAAAGAAACGATTTTTCGATGGAAATATAATTTTGTGGGGTTGTTTAGGAAAAGAATTAAAACTACAGAGCTCACTAACAAAACAGAGAATACAAGCAGATTGGTATATAATTTATTTTTCTGTTCTTTTTTGAATTTTTGTGATACGTAGTTTTAATTTTTTTACTTTTTAAACAACCCTTCTTTTTTGTATGCTGGATTAATATGGTAAAATGTGTTTTAACAATCGCAGGTTCAGATTCCAGCGGAGGAGCTGGAATTCAAGCAGATTTAAAGACGTTTTTTGCCTTTGGTGTTTATGGAATGTCTGCTATAACTTCAGTTACAGCTCAAAATTCATTAAGAGTAAATGGTATTGTTAGTTTGTCCAAAGAATTTATTAGCCTTCAAATTGAATCAATTTTGTCTGATTTCAAGATTGATGGTATAAAGATTGGAATGCTTTATGATAGAGATACGGTGATAACTGTTACACGAAAAGTAAATGAAAATAACATACCTATATTAGTTATAGATCCTGTAATGAAATCCAAAAGCGGAGAAACTCTTTTAAAAAAAAATAGTATTGAAATATTAAAAAGAGAATTAATTCCTCAAACAACACTTTTAACACCAAATGTACCTGAAGCTGAGATTCTTTCTCGAATACTAATTGAGAATACAGAAGATGCAAAAAAAGCTGCGGAAAGAATTTATAGTTTTGGCTGTAAAGCTGTACTTATTACAGGAGGACATTTAAAGGATGAACCTGTGGATGTTCTTTTTGATGGAGCACAGTTTACTTTATTTAGAGGGAAGCGGGTTGATTCAATAAATACCCACGGAACTGGTTGTACATTTTCAGCAGCAATTACAGCGAATCTGGTAAAGGGTAAATCTTTAAAAGAATCAATTCATATTTCAAAAGATTATCTTTATAGGGCAATACAGGAATCATTTAACATCGGAAAAGGACATGGTCCTTTAAATCATTTTGTAAAAGTAAAAAAATGATATGATGGATAGTAGTAAATCAAAACTTTTTTTACATGCATGTTGTGCTCCTTGTACTACTTATCCTTATACTATATTATCTACAGATTTTGAGGTGACAGTTTTTTTTTATAATCCTAATATTCATCCATTTACAGAATACAACCAGAGGTTAAAGAGTGTGAAATATTTAGCTGATAAGTGGAAGTTCGAACTTATTGTAGCTTCTTATGATCCTGAAAGATGGTTTACTGCAGTGCAAGGATTAGAAGAATATGAGGAGGGTGAAAAGAGGTGTGTTGAGTGTTTTAAATTGAGATTACAGAAAACAGCTGAAACTGCTAAAAAGAGAGGATTTGATCTTTTTTCCACAACTTTAACTATTAGTCCTTTAAAGAAAGCAGAGGTTATAAATACATTGGGACTAAAAATACAAAAAGAGATAGGAGTTGATTATTTTATTTCCAATTTTAAAAAGAAGGATGGTTTCAAAAAAAGTTGTCAGATGAGCAAACAAGAGGGCTTGTATCGTCAAAATTATTGTGGATGTATTTATAGTATAAGATAGAGTTCGATTATGATTGAAAAATATGATTTCGGAAAAATTGTGATTGATGGAGTAACCTATACAAAAGATGTAATTATTTGTCCTGAACAAGTTAGGAAAGATTGGTGGCGTAAATCAGGCCATTATCTTCAACTTGAGGATATTAAGAATATAATAGATGAAGAAAAACCAGAAATAGTTATTATTGGAACTGGAAAGTTTGGAGTAATGAGAGTATCTGATGATGTAAGGCAATACTTAGATAATCATGGAATTGAATATTTTATTCAATCTTCTGGTAAAGCTGTAGAGATCTACAATGAAAAAAGAGATGTGATGAGTAAGGTTGTAGGTGCTTTTCATTTAACTTGTTAAGAGATTATAAGGGTTTTTAAATTATGAAAATTTTTGAAAATTTGGGAACACTTTTCCTTGGTATATGGCTTTTTTTATCGAGCTTACTATCTTTAACAGGAATTAAAATACCCATGAATTTTATCTATCTTTTAGGAGTCATAACTGGAATAATGTTACTTGTAAGTAAAGCAAAGTTATCTGGTAGTCTTGGAAAAGTAATTCTGGGGATATGGCTTTTAATACAGGGATTAGTACCATTTTTTGAATTGAAAATTCCCTATATAGGGATTTTAATGAGTCTTCTGGCAATCTGTGCAGGAATTTTAATACTGCTTAAACGGTGAATAGATTAATCTACTTCATATCTTTCTAAGGTTAAAGATTTTTTTATCTGAGGAGTTAGTATTACTAGATTTCGCAAAAGAGTTTTTATAACATTTTTTGTATTAATTCCCTTAGGATTTATTTCAAAATTCTATAAAGGACCAATTGATTGGTGGTTTAATTATTATTTTGGTGGATTGCTATATGAGATATTTTGGTGTCTGATCATTGCATTTTTGTGGCCAAAAATTTCACAACTAAAGATTGTTCTATGGGTGTTGTTTATAACCTGTTGTTTGGAGTTTTTACAGTTATATCATCATCCTATATTAGAGAGAATTCGTTCAACCTTTATGGGTAAAATATTAATCGGACACTCTTTTAGCTGGTATGATTTTCCTTATTATTTTATTGGCTGTGGCTTGGGGTATTTACTTTTAATTAAATTGAATAAAAAATGAATGTTAAGTATTAAATATTAATATGAAAAATTATGAGCTAAAACCGAAGTTTAATCACATAAGAGAAGCTTTTCAACGGATCCATTGTATCATTAATAGAACCCCGGTGTTAACCTGCACCTTTATAGATATGATGTTGCGATCGCAACTGTTTTTTAAATGTGAAAATTTTCAGAAAACAGGTTCTTTTAAATTTCGAGGTGCTTCTAATGCTGTTTTTTCATTATCGGAAAAAGAAGCATTATCTGGAGTGGTAACTCATTCTTCGGGTAATCATGCTGCAGCACTTTCACTAAGTGCTGCCATTAGAAATATACCAGCATACATTGTTATGCCCTCTTCAGCTCCAAAAGTAAAAGTGGAAGCAGTAAAAGGTTATGGTGGAATGATTACATTTTGTCAGCCCACCCTTGAAGCAAGAGAAAAAACTGCACAGAAAATAATAGATGAAAAGCAAGCTCATCTTATTCATCCTTATAATAGTTATAGAATAATAGCTGGACAAGGAACTGCTGCCTTAGAATTAATGGAAAAGGTTGATAATCTGGATATTATTTTAACTCCAGTAGGGGGAGGTGGTTTATTAAGTGGTACAGCAGTTACAGCTAAGTCACAAAAAAGTATGATCAGAGTTATTGGTTGTGAGCCTGAGAATGCAGACGATGCTTACAGATCAAAACAAGCTGGTTATATCATTCCTTCCAAAAATCCTTATACCATAGCTGATGGTTTGCTGACCTCATTAGGGACAAAAACATTTCCCATCATAAGAGATTTAGTTGACGATATAATTTTGGTTTCTGAAAATGATATCATCAATGCTATGCGTTTATTGTATGAAAGAATGAAAATTGTAATTGAGCCTTCATCTGCTGTACCCTTGGGAGCAGTGATCTCCGGTAAAATTGATGTTCGGAATAAAAGAGTTGGTATGATTATTTCCGGGGGTAATATTGATTTAAGTAAAGCTTTTACAATTTTTAGGGAGAGTTAAAAATATATGGAAGTACTTTGAATTTTAGATGGAAAATTATATATTATAAACCTTAGCAATTAAATCATAAATGATTTTTCATAAAAATAACTAATAAAATGAATATATAGAATTAGAGTTAAAATTGATTCTGAGATAATGATTCATATAATTGATTTAGAGGAAACATTAATGGGTGAAAGATTGGTAATACTTGCAGGTGGCATATCATCTCGGATGAAGATAAAACCTTTATCGTCTGATATTTCTGTAGATCAAGGATTGATTAGAGAGGCAAAAGTGAAATCAAAATCAATGCTTGGTGTTGGTGAAAATCACAGACCATTTCTTGATTATTTGTTATATAATGCTGCTAAAACTGGTTACCGGGATATTGTTATTGTTGTAGGGGAAAAAGATAAGTCTATTCAATCATATTATGGGACCAAAGCTGAAAATAATAATTTTATGGATTTATGGATATCTTATGCTTTACAAATTATACCTAAGGGAAGAGAAAAACCACTCGGTACTGCAGATGCATTACTGCAAGCTTTAAAATTTAGAACTGATTGGCAGGGTCAGAAGTTTACTGTTTGTAATAGTGATAATCTTTATTCGGAAGAAGCTTTCAGATTATTAGCAGTTGATCCACACAGTAACTCTTATATTGATTATAATCGCTCCGCTCTTAATTTTAAAAAAAGTAGAATTCAGAAGTTTGCAGTGACTCAAAAAGATTCTGAGGGATTTCTCAAGAATATTATTGAAAAACCAAGTATCGAAGAAATTGAAAGGGTGAAACACAGAGATAATAAAGTTGGTGTTAGTATGAATATTTTCAGATTCAGCTATGATATGATTTTGCCCTATCTTAAAAAAGTACCAATTAATCCTAAACGAAATGAAAAAGAGCTCCCAGAAGCAGTTGTTATGATGATAAGAGAACATCCCCGGTCTTGTTATGCAATTTTATTAGATGAGCATGTACCGGATTTAACCAGCTATAATGATATTAAAAATGTAAAGAAATATTTAACAGCAGATTTTGATGATTTTTCTTAGAATGTGGAATATAAATTATGGGAAAAAAATTATTTAAATCACCCAAAGGTGTAAATGATATACTGCAGGATGAACATATTTTTTGGCAGTATATAGAAAAAAAGATAAACAGAATTACTCAAATTTATGGGTATGAAAAGCTTGGATTACCTGTATTTGAAGCTACCGAACTTTTTAGCCGGGGGGTGGGAGAGTCAACAGATATTGTGGAAAAAGAAATGTATACCTTTAAAGATAAAGGTGGAAATTCCATTACTCTCCGGCCGGAATTTACAGCAGGAGTAATGCGAGCTTATCTACAAAATGGCATGTCAAATTTTCCTAAGCCGGTTAAAGTCTGGTCCCTTGGTCCTGTATTCAGATATGAAAGACCTCAAGCTGGAAGATTCAGACAGCATACCCAATTTAATCTAGAAGCGATTGGAGTGCAGGATCCGGCTCTTGATCTGGAAGTTATGTCAGTAGCTTGGCAGTTATATAATGAACTGGGATTTAAGAACCTAAATTTTCAGATTAACAGTATTGGTTGTCCAAAATGTAGACCAGATTATTTAGATCAATTACGGGAGTATTATAAAAATCATGAGTTTGAAGTTTGTGAAAAGTGCAAAAAGAGAATAAAAAAGAATCCCCTACGGGTTCTTGATTGTAAAGAAAATAAATGTCAACCTATAATTGATAAGGCTCCAAGTATAAGCAATACTTTATGTGAAGAATGCAACACTCATTTTCAAACCTTAAAGAGTTATCTTGATGGACTCAACCGACCTTATACTGTAAACAATAGACTGGTCAGAGGTCTTGATTATTATACCAAGACTGTTTTTGAGGTATGGGCTGAAGGGATAGGTGCCCAGAATGCTGTGTGTGGAGGGGGACGTTATGATGGACTTGCAGAAATACTGGGCGGTGAACCAACTCCAGCAGTTGGTTTTGCATCAGGAATTGAACGAATAGTGCTTACATTGAAGCAGAATCAGAGTGATATTCCTATTAAAATAAAACCAAAAATCTATTTTGCCTATGTGGGAGAAAGAGCAAAAGATGAAGTTATAAAACTTCTTGCCCAGATGCGTGCTGCAGGAGTTAATGCTGTAATGGGCTTTGACTCCAGAAGTTTAAAAGCTCAACTTCGTGATGCTAATAAAAAGAATTCTGTTTATGCAGTGATTATAGGGAAACAAGAAGTTGAAAAGGAAGAGGCTCAAGTAAAAGATATGAGGACTTTTAAAGAAAAATTTATTCCATTTGAGAAACTGGTTAAATTAACAGCAAGTGATGAAGAACTTTTTTAAAAAAGAAAATGTCAATAGTATCTTTGTAACAGGAGCTGATGGTTTTATTGGAAGTAATCTGGTTGATTATTTGATTTCTAAGAATGTATTTGTTAAATGCTTAATATTTTATTATGATGATCAAATAAGATGGATTAATAAATCAGATGGATCTATTGAGATTATAAAAGGAGATATTCTTGATCAGGATTCTCTTAATGAGGGAGTTAAGGGAGTAGATATGGTTTTCCATCTGGCAGGAATGGTTAAATCCAGGAGTAAAAAAAATTTTTCTCAAATCAATGTTACAGGAACAGAAAATTTAATCAAAGCAATTATTAAAAATAATCCAAACATAAAACGATTTCTTTATCTATCATCTCAATCTGCTTCTGGTCCAAGTAATAGTGAAAAACCAATAACAGAAGGGGATGAACCAGCACCCATTTCAGATTATGGTCGTAGTAAACTTGAAGCAGAGAGAGTTGTTCTTTCTTATCAAGATAAAATTCCTATAACAATAATCAGGCCTTCAGCTGTATATGGGCCACGGGATAAAGAAATGTTTAGAATTTTCAATATTGTAAATAAAGGGATAAAGCCTTGTATTTTATGTAAAGAAAGATATTTGAATTTTTGTTATATTGATGATTTAGTTAAAGCTATTGTTTTAGCTGTTACAAACAAAAAAAGTATTGGGCAGACCTATTTTATTCATTCGGATCAGAAGGTATCAATTAATCAGTTTTTTAGAGAAATTGTTAATAGTTATAATAAACGAGTAGCTACCTTACCAGTTCCCCTTTTTTTCATCAAATTATATTTTTGCATGAATGAGTTATATTCATTGATTAGCGGAAATCAAGAAGTCTTTACCAGAGATAAATACCGAGAATTAAAACAATACTATTGGTTGTGTTCCATTGAGAAGGCTAAATTAGAGATTGGCTATAGACCAGATTATATTTTGCAAAAGAGTTTATCCAAAAGTATACAGTGGTATAAAAAGAAAGGATGGTTATAGGAGTTTATTCTTTGTAAAGAATTTGAATACTTTCCTCAAGAGATTTAATCTTCTTTTTTATCAGTGAAGTGTCTGATTCACAACTTTCTAGTTTTTCTTTTAATCTATATAGTTTTGCTTGTAAGTAAGTGATTAAATTTTTTTTATTAATAAGAGGAGTATATTCATAAACAGGATTATCTATGTTCTTTTTGCTCATTTCTATGGGAATTTGAATGAGCAGAATTGAAACTGTAAATAGTAACTCGGGGGAGATTTTTTTTCGCGCCAGGAAGCCCTTTTTTACTAATTTATGTAACCGTGCATCCAGTTGAGATGAGATTATGCTATCAGTAAAATCAAAATTTTTATAGATATCAATTTGAGTGGCTTTATTTTTTTTAAATAGATAAGAGAGTGCTTTGGCTTCAATTTTATCACAGATATAATCAGTATTTATATCTATTTTTTTAAGAGTTGTTGTTTTTGATTGAGATTTGAACTGATCTGGGTAATCTTTTCTTAGTATATTTTTAATGTACTTATTAATAGAAATTTTTTTTATGGGAGTTAAATATATTTTTTGGGGTAAATGATATTGTAGAGTATCAACGGTAGCTGTATTTATTATATTTTTAATGTTATCATAACAAAGTATTCTTTCCATATCAAGTGTAGTCCTAAAAGAGAGTTCTGTTTTTTTATTTGAAATTATATTATTTTTATGAAGTGGTATAGTTCTGGTTTTATCAGATGATTTTTTTAAAGTGTTGATTTGTTTTTCTGAAGTTATATTAAGTACTATAGGATTAGTTTTCTGAGTAGATACAGTATCAAAAATAGATAATATTATAATAAATATGATATGAAATATAATTGAGATTAATAATGCTTTCAAATAAATTTTCATTAAATCCAACCTTGTTTATTAGTTAACGATAGGCTTTATTGAGAAGTTCCCCAAAATACAAGGTACATAAAGATATGAAATGTATACTTAATGTTCAATTTTTTTATCCAATCATATTAAATTTTAGTTAAAGTTTTTGTATTTTTTGAAAAATGATAATATATTTATGAAGGAACATTTATTGTATCTTAATAGTTATTAAATACAATAGTATAGATAATAATAGTATGTAGTTACTATGAATAATAATATTATAAATTTAAAGAGGATCAGGTTCTATTATGCATTAGCAGTATCTCTATTCATACATCTAATTTTTTTATTTTTTTATTATAAAAGCAATGAATGGATTATTTTTAGAAGTAATCAATTTTCAAGTTCTGATAGAAAGACAAAAATGGAGTTTGAAATTATTGAAACACCTGATAATATTAAAAGTCAAAAACCATTGAAAAAAACTTTTCTTCTCTCAGATAAAGACAGTAGAGTAAGTGATATTTTTAGTAAAGGCATAAAAGATGGTAATCTTCCCTATTCTAAAGGAGATATTGAAGATAAAAGTGTCGCTAACAGTTATATGAAACTACAAAAGAGAGAAAACAGTGGAGCTAACAAACAGTTAAATTATAGAGAAAAACAAAATATTACCAAGAGACAAATGGGACAGAATTCAACCAGTGAGGTTTCAAGTATTAGTGAGTTTACCAAAGAATTGCTAACACAGAACAGAATTTATCCTTCAAAAGCTAATGTCTCTAGACAATCAAAATACAATCATACTGAAACAAGGACACAAAATAGGGGTGGAATTACCTTTAATACTTATAAATGGGACTTTGCACCCTATTTGCTTTATCTAAAAGAGATAATTCAAAATAATATTTATCCCCCTACATCTTTTACTCGATTAGGCTTTAGTGGGCAGAATATAATTAGATTTAAGATATATCCAGATGGAAAATTTGAAAGTCCTACTGTTCTGGATTTTAAAGGTTCAGAGGCCTTAATAGAAACAAGTATTAAAGCGATTGAAATGTCTGCACCTTTCGAATCTCTACCTGATGATTTTCCAGAAGATTTTTTAGTGGTTACAGCTAAATTTTTATATTATTTATCTAATAATTAGTAAAATGGAGTTGTTATGTCAAATATTTGGGATATGATAGTTAAGGGAGGAGTGGTTATGATTCCTCTTTTTATTACTTCGATTGTTGGTTTGGCAGTTTTTTTGGAGAGAATATGGTTTTTAAGGCGAAAGAAAATTATAGAACCAAAAACTAAATTTATAATTGATAATATTGAGTCTCAAGAAGATGTTAAAAAAGCAATTGATAAACTGGAATTTCCTGAGGGACCTTTGCAGCAAATTGTTGCAGTTACACTTGAAAATTATACCCGCCCAAGAGAAGAGATCAAGGAAAAAATTATTGATCAGGGACGTCAGGAGTCCGGAAAGATGGATAGGGGATTGGTTGTATTGGAAACTGTTGCTGGTATTGCCCCTTTATTGGGATTGCTTGGTACAGTTCTGGGTATGATAGAGGTTTTTCAGGTAATTTCTGAGGAGGGTTTAGGTCAGACTCAGAGTCTTTCAAGTGGTATTTCGCAGGCATTAATTACCACAGTTGTTGGTTTGACAATAGCAATCCCTGCATTAATTGCATATAATTATTTAAATCATAAGGTTGAGAATCTTGTCCTGGAGATAGAAGATTATTCCAGAAAATTATTAGATAGAATTCTGTATTTTAGAAAAAAATAAAGGAATAATATGATTAAACTTACAAAAGAACGCATTAAGAGTTTATTTAATGAATTTAAAAAGCAAAGAATTGTTGTTATTGGTGATCTTATGCTGGATCGTTATATATGGGGTGGGGTTACCAAAATTTCCCCTGAAGCACCTGTACCAGTAGTTGAAGTAGATAGAGAATCACACCGTTTAGGTGGAGCTGCAAATGTAGTTTATAATGTAAAGAGCTTAAGTGCTGATGTATTTCCTATTGGAGTACTTGGTAAAGACAGTGGTGGGGAGTTATTAACAAATCTTTTTAAAGATGAGAATCTTTCCATTGCAGGACTTATATATGATCCGGAAAGACCAACTACAATTAAAACCCGTATTATTGCTCATAATCAGCATGTAGTACGGATTGATAGAGAAATTAAATCTGCTATTCCAAAAAATATCCAGGAAAAAATTTTAGACTTGTTAGAAGGTCATTTAGATAATGCGGATGGTTTAATTCTGGAAGATTATAATAAAGGTCTTCTGACTCCTGGATTAATAGAGAAAATTATTACCATTGCAGGTGAAAAGGGTAAAAGAGTTTTTGTAGATCCTAAATTTGATAATTTTTTTGCCTATAAAAATGCGACATTATTTAAACCAAATCGAAAAGAAATTGCAGATAAGCTTGGCGTGAAATTAAAAACAAAAGATGATATTTTAAAAGCTGGAGCAAAGCTGCATCAACGTTTGAATTGTGAAGCAGTTTTGATAACTTTAGGTGAGCAAGGAATGATTCTTTTTGATAGAGGAAAAGTTCCTCTATCTGTCCCTACTAAAGCCGTTAAAGTTCATGATGTATCTGGTGCTGGAGATACTGTTATTGCTACCATGGCTGTGTCAATTGCAGCGGGAGCAAATTTCAAGGAAGCAGCAATAATTGCAAATTATGCTGCTGGTATTGTTTGTGGTGAGGTAGGAATAATCCCTATTGACTATGAACACCTTTTTAGTATGGTGTTAAGAGCTGTGAATGCTTAAACCTGTCCAAAATAGGGTTAAAATAGCAGTTTTTGATATTGATGGAACTTTGTTACTTAGGACTTCTGCAGAAACTCAATTAATACGTTTTCTTTACAAAAAGAATGTTATTAAAGCGTATGATTTATTGAAAAGTATTATAAATTCACTCTCTCATATTTTTAAAGGTATTGATGAAGTTATTTATAGAAAATCGGGATACTTAAAAGGTATTGAAAAGAAAATTGTCATCTCTCATTTATTTCAATTGTTTGATGAGTATATTTGGCCCAAGGTATTGAGAGATTTGCTGAATCGTATAGAAAAGTTTAAAAAGGAAAATTATGAAATAGTTATTATTTCTGGTACTCTTGATTTTTTATTAAATACTTTTATTAAAAAATTGTGTGCTGATGGAGGAATTGGTTCCCATATGGAGATAGATAATGGAAAATTTTCAGGGAGAATTACAGGTGTTTATCCATATAAAAAAGGAAAAATCAAGGCTCTTGAGCAATATTTAGATGGACGTGAAGTTGATTATGAAGCATCCTATGCTTTTGCAGACAGTTTAGCTGATAGGCATCTTCTTAAACTATTTGGCAATCCAGTTGTGGTTAATCCTAGACCCTTACTTTGGTTAATGGCTAAAAAGGAGGGATGGAAGATAATAAATTTAAGAAATACTATTCAAAAAAAATGAGTTAGCCCTTATATATATTTTTTACAGAATTTAAGTATTATAAGTAATTGTTTTTATATATTTTAGGTAATTTTTTATTTTTCGGGTTTTTCCTAGGTTTTTTAAGTAGACTCATAGAATAATAGAAATATATGTGGTTATTTCAGGAGAAGATAGATACCAAATACAATTACAAGAAAAGGTAATAAAGGGGCAAAAAAACCAAGAGGAACAAGAATCGCAGCTGTAACAAATGAAAGGATTACAGGAAAAATAGCAATAGCAAGTATAAATATAATTATAACAGTAATTATTTGCAGAGGAATAGTTAAGAGAAATATGCCAGTTTTAAAAATGAGTCCTAATAATTTAAATGCTATTAAAAGGATTGCCAAAATAAGAAGAATCGATAATAATTCCATAGTACCTCCTTTTTTTCATATATATGGTTAATATATTTATTTGTTTCATAATTATCAATAAAATTAAAGAATTTCATTATATTATATAAGAGTTGTTTTTATAAGAGGAGATTATTTGTGTCTAGAAATAGATGTGTACTTGTAGTTCATGGAGGAGTGGTGGCTGTTCTGCTAAATTGTCCTAATCCAATTCAAATAGCAGGATTGGAATACATTTTAATACTCCCAAGATGGCCAGAGGATATATGAGTTCTGAAAATGGGAATCCCATAGTAAAAATTTAAAAATTTTATAACTTTATTAACACGGAGTAGTTAATGGAAAATTATTTTAATCTTTTTGGTCTTACAGAGGTAATGGTCAAAAAGACAGTTTTTGAGGCATTGTCTGGAGGAGGTGATTATTGTGATCTTTTTTTTCAATATCGTTCTACCAGAAATTTACATCTTGAGGATAATTCTGTAAATCAATCTTACAGCTCAACTGATTTTGGTGTGGGGATCAGGGTGGTCAGCCAGGATCAGACTGGATTCTCATTTACTGAGGAATTGACTTTTAAAGCAATGAAAAAAGCAGCTTTAACCGCTTCTGCTATTGCAAACTCAAAAAGTTCTCTCAAGAAAATAGATCTTAAAACCGTTACCCTACCGAATTATTATCCTATAGCAAAAACATGGGATTCAATTGATATCAGAGAAAAGATGCCAATTTTAAGAGACATCAATAATACGGTATTTTCACTGGATCCTCGGATAATAAAATGTAATATCAGTTTAACAGATACAGAATCTAAAGTTCTTATCATAAATTCGGAGGGAAGAGTTGTAACTGATTATCGTCCCCTGTTTGGACTGAAAGTTAAGGTTACTGCAGAAGAGAATAACAAGCGGGAGACAAATATTTCTGCACTTTCCGGACGGTATGGTTTTGAGTATTTAAGAGAGGGTATTATAAAAGAATTATCTCAAAAGGCGGTACGAAGAACTGTAGATCTGTTTAGTGCAGTTAAACCTGAGGGCGGAGAGATGGAAGTGGTATTAGCTCCTGGCAGTTCTGGAATACTTCTTCATGAAGCTATAGGGCATGGTTTGGAGGCTGACTTTAACCGTAAAAAAACATCTTTATTCTATAACAAGTTAGGTAAGAAAGTAGCAGAACCGTTTGTATCCATTGTTGATGATGGAACCTGTAAAAATGCACGTGGCTCTATTAATGTGGATGATGAAGGCAATAGCACTGAAAGGACATTTCTGGTAAAAGATGGTGTATTGGTGAGCTATCTTCATGATAGAATAAGTTCGGAATATTATGGAGTAAAACCAACCGGAAATGGACGTAGACAGTCATTTAGATATTCTCCCTCACCCCGAATGCGGAACACCTATATGCTTATCGGCCCTCACAAATCTGGAGAAATAATAAAAAGTGTTAAAAAGGGAATATATGCTGAGACCTTTAGTAATGGGCAGGTACTGATTGGTGCTGGTGATTTTACTTTTTATATTAAAACAGGATATCTAATTGAAAATGGTGAGATTACAAAGCCAGTAAAAGATATTAATATCATAGGAAATGGTCCAGAGGTTTTGAAAAATGTGGTTATGGTCGGTACTGATTTAAAGATAGATACAGGAACCTGGACCTGCGGAAAAGAGGGACAGGGGATACCTGTTTCTCATGGTTTGCCTACAGTTAAAATCTCCAAAATAACAGTTGGAGGAAAATAGATGGATTGGAAGAATTGCGTTAGGCTGGCAGAATGGGTAATGGATTTTACACTAAGGACAGGGGCTGATGAGGTAGGAGTGAATGTAATTAATGGTGAGGGATTGGATATTGAATTCCGTACTAATAAAATCGACAAACTTGAACAAGGAATACAAAATCTGTTGTATATTGAAATATATAAGGATAGTCGGTATTCTGTTCACAAATCTAACTTATTGAATAAGGAGTATTTAAAAGATTTTATAAATAATGCATTAAATTCAACCAGTTATCTGGAAGAAGATGTTTACCGCAGTTTGCCAGAAACAAAATTATATCCTGTAAAGAAACCAAATGAACTGGAAATGTATGACAGCAATTTCAGCAGGATTCAAAATAGTGACAGAATTGATATTGTTACACACATTGAAAAAGCATCTCTTAACAGGAGTAATCTAGTGATATCAACAACAGCTTCATATTTTGATGGATGTTTCCATCTTATAAAGCTGCATAGTAACGGTTTTAAAGGTGAAAAACACTCAACCATATATACAATTGGCTCAGAAGTAACTGCTAAGGATGAAAATGATAATCTGGTTGAGGATTCTTTTTTTGCTCATACCAGGTTCTATAAAGATCTGCCTTCACCAGAACAGGTTGGTAGAAAGGCTACGGAAAGATGTATTAAAAAAATTGGACAAAGTAAGATAGCCTCAGATACTTATACAATGGTGGTTGAAAACAGAGAAAGTAGTACTTTATTAGGGATGATATTAGGAGTAATTAGTGGACGAGATTTATTTTTGAGAAGTTCATTTTTAGAAGGAATGAAGGGGAAACAAATTGCTTCCGAAAAGCTCACCATCATTGATGATCCATTTATTAAAAAAGGGCTTGGATCAGGTTATTTTGATATAGAGGGTTGTGCCTCTCAAAAGCGAATAATAGTTGAACGGGGTGTTTTAAAAGATTATTATATTGATACCTATTATGGTAAAAAACTTAAAATGAAACCCACTACTGGAGATAGATCAAATATTTTATTACATTATGGGAAAGATTCTTCTCAGGAATTAATTTCAAAAACAGAAAGAGGAATTTTTATTACTGATTTTATTGGAGGAAATTTTAATAGTACTACAGGTGATTTTTCTTATGGTGTTGCAGGTTTTTTTCTTGAGAAAGGAAAAATCATAAAACCGGTTAATGAAATGAATATTACTGGTAATGCTCTAAAATTATGGGATAATCTTATTGAGGTTGGGAATGATCCCTACCATTATTCTTCTATACAAACACCTACCCTGGTATTTAAGGATGTATTTTTTAGTGGAAATTAATTTAAGGAGTATTTATTATGGTAAATGAAAAGATCAAACAAAGTATTGAGATCTTAAAAGAAAAAAATATTGATATGTGGCTAACATTTGTGCGGGAATCATCCACTGTGCCTGATCCAGCTTTGGAACTCATTTTAGGATCACATGTCACCTGGGCTTCTGCTTTTATAATCACAACTTCTGGCAGAAAAATTGCAATTGTAGGTAGTCTTGATGTTCAGAATGTTAAAGACCATGCAGATTATCAGGTATTTGATTATTTAAAATCAGTGAAAGACAACCTTTTGAAAATATTTAAAGAGATTGATCCCCAAAAAATTGCCATAAATTATTCCACCAATGATGTAACCGCAGATGGATTGAGCCATGGTATGTATTTAATGTTAAAAGAGTATTTATCAGGGACAGTATATTCAGATAGATTGGTATCAAGTGAAGATATTCTAAGTGCGCTTCGGGGTAGAAAATCACCAGAAGAGCTAAAACGAATAAAAGCAGCCATCAAAGAGACCCTTCTGATCTTTGATAAAGTCACTGAATTTGTGAAACCTGGACTTAGTGAAAAAGAAGTGCAGGAATTTATTAAAAAATGTGTGAGAGAAAAAGGACTAGAACTAGCCTGGAATCCGGAGCATTGCCCGGCTGTTTTTACAGGTCCTGACACAGCAGGTGCGCATGCTATGCCAACAGAACGGAAGATTAAACCTGGTCATATTATGAATATTGATTTTGGAGTTAAAAAAGATGATTATGTTTCTGATTTACAGCGAACCTGGTATTTTCTTAAAAAAGATGAAAGCTCTCCTCCTCCTGAGGTTATAAAAGGATTTGAAACCATAAGAGATGCAATAAAAAAGGCAGCTGCAGTGTTAAAACCTGGAGTACAGGGAGTAGAAGTAGATACTGCTGCTAGACAGTATATTGTTGAGTCAGGGTATGATGAATTTCCCCATGGACTTGGACATCAGGTTGGTAGAGAGGCTCATGATGGTTCAACCCTATTGTGTCCGACATGGGATCGATATAAAAGTCTTCCCTATCGCAGAGTTGAGGAGGGGCAAGTATTTACTTTAGAGCCGCGTTTAACAGTGGAAGGATACGGAGTTGCTACTATAGAAGAGATTGTTGTGGTGAAAAAAGACGGATGTGAATTTCTTTCAGAGACTCAGGAAGAGTTGATTGTGATTGAATGAATGTTATCATTTTTTTATTTTTCTATGGTGATCATTATGACTTTCCAAAGAGGTCTTTAAGGTTACTTTTTTTAAAAAAAGTTGATTTATTTTAATACTTTTTATACATTTAAAATATGTTTTTTCTGGGTGATTAGCTCAGTTGGTTAGAGTACTGGTCTCACATACCAGAGGTCACTGGTTCGAATCCAGTATCACCCACGAATTCTTTTTTTGATTTTTTTTGTTTCATAACTTATAATAAAATTCAATGAAAATTATACCTGCAATTAATGAGAAAAGGATTATTTGAAATGTATAGATATAAAGCTTTGTGTAAAAGAGTAGTAGATGACGATACCATGGATTTGGTCATTGATATGGGTTTCAAGATAACTACTGAACAGAGAGTTCGATTAAAAGGAATAAATACTCCGGAAACTTGGAGGCAGAAAAAGGATTCCCAAGAGTATAAAAAAGGTATGGAAGCTAAAAATTTTGTGGTTAAACGCTTTAAAAAAAACAATAATGCATGCATTATTGATACAGACAAAGATACTGGAGTTTATGGGCGGTATATTGCAGAAATATTTTTAGATGATACTGATATCAGTCTCAATCAGGAACTTGTTCAGAAAGGGTATGCGGAACGGCTGACTTGAAGAATAATAATCCTAAAGTCCACAAAGATTAATAATCAGTTATAAAGTAGGTGGGAGCTGAATATATAAAAGTTATTATTTTATGTACGGGTCATCTTTAGCTTGTTTCAGTATCTACTTGATAATCAATAGGTTATGATATTCCAGATTAAGTCTATACTCAACTTTATTGGGTATCCTGAATGACTTATAGTTGGAATTTTTAGTCAGCCCCACCTTTATAACCAGAAAATAAATTGGGAGTAAATAGTCGTCCCTGAAAAAGTCATCATACAAAAGAAAACTGAACTTTTTCTTT